>CAZFOP010000069.1:0-11583 GCA_964520085.1 uncultured Solibacteraceae bacterium
TCAATGTATTTGTTCCCTTAACTCGCTGTCTCAGTTTTGGGGTTCACTCCAGACACCGCTTCGGCCCCACCCCGCACGCTGTCTGGTGCGCGAAGCGGCGCCGTCGAATTCCCTGGCTTAGACAGGCCGCTTGAATCGTGGCCATGCCGCCATCGCGCAAAGTAAAAGCGCCGCCGCCAGCGAAACAGCGAGCGATACCGGCAGAATCGCCGGTTGAAACCGCATCTCGACGGTGTGGGTGCCGGCCGGCACGACGAGGCCGCGGAACGCAATATCGGTTCGCACAATCTCGATGGGTGTGCCATCCACCGACGCGCGCCATCCCGGATAGAAACTCTCCGCCAGCACCAGGAACGCGGCTTGCGGAGTCCGCACAGATAGATGAAGCGAATCCGGCTGGTAGTCCACGACTCGGACTTGACCGGCGTCTCCGCCACCTGGCGCCCTTACACCGGCTACTGCCTGAGCCGCAATCGCCGTATCGCGTAGATTCACGATCTGGCGCTCCACTAACTCCCTGGCTTCCCCGTCCGACCTGACCTGCCTAACGCTACTCACGAAAAAGAAACGCGGCCGCACCGACAGGTTCTCAAATAGCTCAAAGTCCAGCGGCAAGGTTTCGACGTTGCGATACCGGGGCAGCGAGCGTAGCCGCGCAGCAGCTTTTTGGCTGGCGATAAGATACTTCACGTTCATCAGATCGAGCGCCGGCGATTCGATGTTTTCGATCGGGTAATACCAGCCCCAACGCTCACCTGGGTGGAGCAGCAACCGCAACTGAATGGTGTGCTCCAATGCCAGGGGGCTCATGCCGTTGCCGGTCGGCACTTGGATCACGGGCCCGTTGAGTGCCCAGTTCATATCGCCGTCCACAGCATCGATCCGCGCGGTCGGGAAGTCGCGGCCGGCGTAGCGCCGGATCTCGCTGAGTAGCGCGGGGCTGCCCTCAAAGGCCGCCCGTGTCACTCCCGGCTCATCTAGTAAGGAAGCACAGTTCATCGGGCGTCCCGATCCAACCAGAAACAGGTCTGCGGCAATCGCGATTCCAATCGCGATGCGAAAACCGTTGGCGATCCGCAACGAATCCAAACCAACCGCGGCCAATCCGGCGAGGCCCAGACTTACAATGCAGTAAGTGAATTCCGGGTGAATGCCCAGTCTGACTTTCTCCGGCAAAGCAGGATAAATCAGATTCCAGATAGGAGTGTGCTCTCCTAACATAAACAGAACACCAAACAGAACCATCGTTCCAAGGACAAATGCATACCGGTTGCGCCACCGAGTCAAACCAAAAACAGCCAGCGTTAACCCGGCGATACTGACATAGAGGTATAGAAACGACGGGTCGCCGGGGCCGTTAAAGCGGCTCATATCGAAGATATGGTAGTGATTGGGCGAAATCAGAGATACGAAACTCTCCCAATGTAGGCCGCCACCCTTTCCCAGCCAGTCTGCCCGATACTTGGCGACACTGTTTTCAGTGAGCTGCGCCGCCGGCAGAAACTGCACGGCGGCCAGCGCAATGCCCATCGCGCAGGCACACGCCACGCCCAGCAGCAGGCGAGGCCGCGCCAGTCGCGCCACGATAAGGACCACCGCCAGCGCCACCGTGGACATGAAGACGGCGAACGTGGCCGCCGGTCCGCCGCCCAGGACGGACATGCCCAGCGCAGCCGCCAGCGCCACCAGCCAGGCCGGCCGGTATTCCTGGCGCAGCTTGATGATGGCCAGCCAGGCGAGCGGCATCCAGGCCACCGCCATCATGGCCCCTATGTGCTCGACGCGGGAAGCGAAGTATCCGCCGGTTTGAAAGATGATGGCGCCCGTCCAGGCCGGAATCGCTTTGGTACCGAAATTCCGGAAGAGATGATACGCGGCAATACCCGCCACCCACACCTGCAACGCGACGGCCCATTCGAGCAGAATGGGCAGGCTGCCAGCCGAGGTGTGCCCGGCAATGAAAGCGGCGGCGAGAATCAGAGGGTGAAAGAAGCATGCCTCGATGTTGGCGAAGACGGGGTAGCCGCAATAACTGAACGGGTTCCAGAGTGGGAAATGTCCCTGCTGGAGTTGATCCGTCAGAAACCTAAGCATGGGCAGTTGCACGTACGAAAAATCCCACGGGAAGAGATAGGCGGCGCTGAAAAGGGGCTTGTGGAAAAAGATGGCTACGTCCGCCAGAAGCGACGTATAGACCAGCACGGCGGTGCGCCTCTCAGGCGATTGCGGATGACGGGATTCGGCGGGCACAAAGCTATTTTCGCTCGCCGCGTTGGAATTTGCTTAGACCGACGTCGCCGAGCCGTCGGCCAGGCGCACAGAATCTGGGATCGTCCTTGGAAAGTGCCCGTCGACACCCTATAATCTTGGAGTGGCGCGTCTGAAACTGGCTGCGACGATTTTGTTTCTGGTCTGCTGTGCGGCTTACTATCTCAAAATGAATGTTGCGGACCAACTTCCCGGCATCACGGATTCGCCCAGCGATTTCACGCAGTATTATCGAGCCGCGCGCTGCGTGCTCGCGGCCCAAAGCCCCTATACGATTGCGGAATACCTTTATCCTCCCGCCCTCGCCTTTCTGCTCACGCCGGTGGCGCTGACCGACTACGTGACCGCGCGGCGAATCTGGTTCTGGTCGTCCCAGGCGTTTCTGCTGCTGGCGGCGTTCCTCGCCTGGCGCGCGCTCGGTCACGACCGAATAGCAGCGTGCTGCGTGGCCGGCGTCTGGGCGCTGGGCGGTGCGGCGTGGGAGAGCTTGGCTCTGGGACAACTCGGGCCGCTGCTGGTGCTCTCGCTCGTTCTGGCATACTGGCAAACGGGAGCGGCCCAGGGCGCGGCGGTGGCTGCGGGGTTTTCTCTGAAGCTCCTTCCTGGTGTCGTCTCGATTGTGCTGCTGCTGCGCCGCGATTGGCGCGCAGTCGCGGTGCTGATGGCAGTGGCGGCGGCCGGCGTGGCTCTCCCAACAGCCGTGATTTCCCATTGGATGTCGGGACCACCTCCGGGCGTCCAGCGCGATTACTTGATGGGTACGCCCGCAGTGCTCAACTGGTCGCTTCCCGCCGTGGCGTTGCGCATCGCCGATCCGCCGGTCTCGCGGACCAGGCTGCCATCCAACTGGGAATTCGGGAACACCTCGGAAAGCGCTCATCTATCGCGCAGCCAACAATGGTTGTCGGCCGGCGTCGCCGCCGGGGCTTTACTGGTGGGACTGGCCGCATTGCTGACGGTATGCCGCGGGAAGCTCAGCGCGGCTCAAATGCCATGGGCGGCGGCGGCGTTGATCTCGCTCAGCGTGGCGGCGTCGCCGATTTCGTGGAACCACTACCAGATCCTGCAATACCCAGGACTGGCCTTGGCGTTGTGCCGCGCGGTGAGACAGCGCAGATGGCTGCTCGGAGCCTCTGCCGTGGTATTGGGCGCGCTTCTCTATCAGATTCCGAGGGAAGTCCTGCGTGCTTACTATGTGCAGTTCTCGGGCTGGTCAGCAGCCTCGCCCGCCACACTCTACATCTGGACCTCGGTGACACCCGTCGCCGCGCTGGTGCTGTTCGGCTTGCTGTTACGACAAATGAACGCAGAAGCGTAGCCGCCGCCGAATGATTCAGCGGTCTCAAAAAGCGGTGAACTGTTATACTCGGACAGGATCTATGCGGGTAACTGTAATCGGGACTGGATATGTCGGAACGGTGACTGGCGCGTGTTTGGCGTATCTGGGTCACCGCGTGACTTGCGTCGATACCGACGCGAGCAAGATTGCGAAGCTCGAACGCGGCGAGTCTCCCATCTACGAACCCCTGCTCCTGGAGGTTCTGCACCTGGCGGCAGGGCGCGGAGGGATCGATTTTCGCACATCGCTCGATCCGGCCGCCGCGGAAAGCGACGTGATCTTCATAGCGGTGGGCACGCCGCCACTGCCAACTGGAGAAGCTAACCTGGAGTACCTGGAAGCCGCCGCCCGCGCCGTAGGGGCGGCCCTGGACGACTCGCACTTCCGCGTGATCGTGAACAAGTCGACCGTCCCTGTGGGCAGCGCGAACCTGGTGGAAACGCTGGTGCGGGAAGGCATGGCGGAGGCTCACTCGGGCGAGCGCCGCGACATTCGATTCGGCGTCGCCAGCAACCCGGAGTTCCTGCGCGAAGGCTCGGCGATGGCGGACTCGCTCTATCCGGACCGCATCGTAGTTGGGTCGGGCGACGACCGCGTGATCGGGATTATGCGCGAGCTGTATGCGCCGCTGGTGGACCAGACGTTCGATCCTCCGCCGGGTCTGCCGCGGCCCGCCTCCGCGGCGCGAGTCCCGCTTCTGATCACATCGCTCACCGGCGCGGAGATGATCAAGTACGCGGCCAACGCCTTTCTCACGCTAAAGATCGGTTACGCCAACGAAATCGCTAACATCTGCGAGCGGGTGGGCGCGGAGGCGACTGAAGTGATGGCGGGGATCGGTCTCGATTCGCGTATTGGTGCGCGCTTCTTAAACGCCGGCGTGGGCTGGGGCGGCAGTTGTTTTGGCAAGGACGTGAACGCGCTGCTCCACACTGCGCGCGAGTATGGCTACCACGCGCGGCTGCTGGAGGCGTCGCTCGAGGTCAACGCCGCGCAGCGCAATACGGTGATCCAGAAACTACAAGAGAAGCTGTTCATCCTGAAGGGCCGGACGATCGGTTTGCTCGGCCTGGCCTTCAAACCCGACACCGACGACCTGCGCGACGCACCGGCACTGTACATCGCCGAGCGCTTGTTGCAGATGGGCGCACGCGTGAAAGCCTATGACCCGGTCGCGATGCAGGCCTGCCACGCGCAGCACCCGGAGCTACGCATTCGATATTGCGACACGCCCGCCGAATTGGCTGAGGATGCGGATGCGCTGGTGCTGGTGACAGAGTGGAACGAATTCCGCGAGCTCGATCTAGCGGACCTGGCCAAGCGCATGGTGTCGCCCATTCTGGTGGACGGCCGCAACCTGTATGCGCCGGATGCCGTCGCGGCTGCCGGCTTCGACTATATCGGCGTTGGACGCGCCTTGCGCCGGGCGCAGCAGGGCACAACCGCGGACGTGATGCAGAGTCGCCGCTGAGCCTTCAGAGCCGCTCATCGAATCCGGAAGTGCCTGCCTGTGCCGCTAAGCCGCCTGGCCCCTCGCCGTCATTTGAATCATCGAAAATGTGGCCCCTTGCGCATCGCTGATTACGGCAAAACGGCCCACGTTAGGGACATCAGTCGGGGGCACGCAGACCTCTGCGCCAAGCCCTTTGGCTTTCGCAGCGCGCTCGTCGCAATCGGCCACCGTGATGTAGATCATCCAGTGCGGCGGGAGGCCCTGCCACTCCGGCCCGCGCATGGGCATCATGCCGGCGAAATGGGTCTCGCCGTTGATCCACTCGACGTACTGGGCGGATTCCACGCCGGAAGCCGGGTGTGTCCTCCATCCAAACAAGCCGGTGTAGAAAGCCGCCGCGCCGGCTGGGTCGGGCGTATGCAACTCCGGCCACATCACCCGCCCCAACAGTCCGCCGTGGGTGGCACCGATGTGTTTCTTGGCCTGCCAAATAGAGATGGTCGATCCCTGCGGATCCTGAATCACCGCCATCCGGCCCACGTCCATCACATCAAACGGCGGCTCGATGAGTTTGCCGCCCAACGGCTCGACTTTCGCCGCGGTTTCGTCGGCACTCGTCACCGAAAAATAAACTCCCCAATGCGGCCGCAAATCGGGGCGGTGCGCATGGGCGGCGGCAACATCATTCCCGTCGATTCGGAACATGGTGTAGACGCCGCCGCCGGGAATCGGGTTATCAACCGCGCTCCAGCCAAACAGCTCGCCATAGAGTTTCTTAGCGGCCGTCAAATCGTGAGTAGCCAGTTCGGCCCAGCAAAACGAACCCGGCGGGTAGCTTTCAATGCGTGCCATGCGGTTTCCCCCTCGTGCGAACGATTATATTCCGCCGGAGGCTGCCACAATCGTTAAATCATCGGACTGCTCGGGGGCGAATCGGAATTGAAACCAAGTCTACACATTACCGGCTTACAGAACTACCTTCTGCCCGGTCCGGCACGAACGATATACAGCGTCGACGACTTCAAGCGCCTGGTAGCCTTCTTCGCCGCCCACGCGCGGTTGGCGGCCCTGGCAAATGGCGTCTCCGAAATCCAGAAACTGGCGCTCGAACGGATCGAGCGAAATCGCCATCGGATCGGAGGCGCCCGAAGCCACTTCTTTGGCAAGCGGCGCCGGATCGCCGGAGTCGTCCTCCACGTCCCAGGTGGTGAGCTTGTCGCCGGTAATCACGGCCGTGCCGCAGCTGCCATGTATCTCAATGCGCTCGGCATAGCCAGGCCGGAAGGCGGTCGCCGCCTGAATCACGCCAGTGGCCCCGCTCGAGTACTCCACCACCGCGTTCACAACATCTTCGGATTCGATCTTGTGCACCGCGCCCAGTTGCCAGACCGCGAACAACTGTTTCACGGGCCCTCCCAGCCAGCGCAGCATGTCGACCTGGTGGATGGCCTGGTTGATCAGCGCGCCGCCGCCTTCGGTCCGCCAACTCCCCTTGATCGGCCGCGCATAATACTCCGGCGTCCGGTACCACTTGGTGTAACCATCCAATTCGAGAAGCTTGCCCAAACGGCCGGCGGAGAGGGCTTGCGAGACGAATACGCTGGCGTCGTCGAAGCGGTGCTGGCTGACTACGCCCAGCAGAATGCCGGCCGCGCGCGCGGTTTCGATCATCCGCCGTGCGGTTTCGAGCTTGGTCGAAATCGGTTTCTGCACCTGCACGTGCTTGCCGGCGTGTGCGCAGATCTCGACGGGCTCAAGACGGAAATCGGGAAAGGTGCAGACATCCACGTAATCCACTCGTGGGTGCCGGCACACCTCTGGATAGTCGCGCACAAATTCGGCGCCGTGTTCCTCCGCGAACCGCCGGCCGGTGGCTTCGTGCGTGTCGGTGCAAACCGTCAGCTCATACCCGATCCTCCGGTACACCCGCGCGTGCAATCGTGCAATCGCCCCGGTACCAATTATTCCAACTCGCATAGAAAACTATTCTAATCGCGGACAGCCGGCGCCAGGGAACGAGCGCCTATGGTGAGCTGCAATGAAGCGCAAGCCAACGGATCTTCTCAGCAGGATGTTGGTAGGGATAATGCGTGAATCGGCCGAAACTCAAATCTCGGACTGCAAACCCGCCCGCTCGTCCAGGCGGCCAGCCAGAACGCCCAGCACGTCGGCCATCTCGGCAAGCGCGCGGCGCGCACTCTCCGGCGCGGCGCTTCGCGTGACGCGGAAATACCATTGCATGACGCGATAGTCCAGAACCAGGAGGCGATCTTCGATGGAGTTTAGGTCCAGCCCAGCAGCGTGTTCGATCAGGTACGTCAGCAAGTGATAGTCGCGCTCCAGCGCGCGTTCGAACCCGTCCATCGGGACGGCACTGCGCAACTGCTCGCTTACCTGCCGGAAGCTAAACTGGGAGTTCACAGCAGCCGCGGTCCGAGTCTCGCGAATCGAATTTCGCAGCAGGAGTATACAACTATATCGAAACCAGTAGAGCAGCAGGCCGAACGAAAACGCGGTAATGATGATGCTGACAACCATTTCAGACCCTACACTCGTTGACGTTACGCCGGTACTAGACCATCCATAACTAGAATACTTAACAATGCATTTAATTGCAATGGTTTTCTTAGTCCCGCCCAACGGAGCTGGAAAACCACCGTATGTTATTGAATCGGTTTACCTTGCCAGTGGCGCAAAGATCACAGTTTGCCGGCCCGGACCCGCCAAGGAACATGCGGCGGCTTGCAACCGTATCGTATGCTGAAGAGCTTGCTGCACAGTCGGTCGGCGAATGTCACCCGGCCAGTGCAAGGAGACGCCATGATCGCGAAAAGCCTGCCGCTGCTCGGAATCGTCCTGTGCCTCGCTGGTTGCGTAATCAACACAACCCCCACAGGGCCGCTGCAATACGATTCGTTCCATCTGGATCGAGACCGTTCGGAGGTTGTGAAAGTCAATCTCAATATGGGCGCCGGCAAACTGCAGGTGGGCAGTGGCACTGAGAAACTGCTGCAAGCCTATTTCACCTACAACGTACCGGTATGGAAGCCGGTGGTGAAGTACGATACAGGCGTGCTGACGATCGACCAAGGCAAGACGGAACACGTCAACTTCCAGCCGGGCCAAATCAAATATGAGTGGGACCTCCGCTTCGGCCGCGAGACAGCACTCGATTTCGGCGTGAATTTCGGCGCCGGCGAAGCGCAGCTCGACCTCGGATCGCTTAATCTGCGGGCCGTCAACATTCAGATGGGCGTCGGCAAGCTCAACCTGGACCTGCGCGGGCGGCCGCAACACGACTACGACGTTCACATTCAGGGCGGCATCGGCGAAGCTGTCGTGCGGCTGCCGTCGGATGCCGGCGTTTACGCCAGCGCCAACGGCGGTATCGGTGAGGTCAAAGCCCGCGGGCTAAAGAAGCAAGGCGACCACTGGGAGAACGACGCCTATGCCACGGCGAAGGTCAAAGTGCGCGTCGATGTGCAAGGCGGCATCGGGTCCATCACTCTCATCAGCGACTCGGACTGATTGGCTTTCATCGGCCGTCTGAAACAGATTACCCTCGCGGCGTTCTCAGGCCACTAAGCCGCCGGAGACGATCAGCGCCGCCATCGCGGCGACTTCGTATTCCATGGGGCGGTCCGCGGACTGGAACGCGGCCAGCCGCCGCACGCTCTGGTAGACGCGCTTGGAGCCGCCGCCAAGCTTGGCTTCCCCGCCCCGCAGATCCACCGCCTGGACGACAGCCAGCAGCAGCATCGCAGTCTGGTTGCGCAAACATTCCAGCGCATCCATCGCGGTGACCGCGGCGTGCATCCCCAAGCTCACCACGTCCTGGTTGTACTGCTCAGTCGGCAGCGAGTGAATGGAACTCGGCCCGGCCATCTGCCGCACGGCGCAGGCCAAACTGGTGATGCTCAACTGTATCCCCTTGAAGCCGGAATTGACGCCGGGCTCCGGCGTGAGGTTGGCGGGCAAGCCGTTGTTGAAACGCTCGTCCACCAGCAGCGCGATCAACGCATGCGCCCAATTGGCCATGGCGGCGAAATCGATCTTCCAGGTATCGAGCAGGCGCGCGATATGGCCGCCGTAGAAATTGCCGGCTTTGTGAAGTTCCCCGGTTTCCGGATCGATCAGCGGATTATCGTTGGCGGAGTTGATTTCCCGCTCGATCACGGCCCGGCCATCCCGATTCCCCTCCCAGACCTGTCCCAAGCCTTGCGGAATGCAGCGCAGGGAATAGCAGCTTTGGCCACTCGACGCGCGCGTGTATCCGGAGCCTGCCAGCATGTCGCGCAAAAATGCAGCTACCGCAATCTGGCCGGGATGCCCTTTTTGCTCCTGCACCCAGGCGTCGAACGGCTGCGCCGGAGCCTCCATCGCCTCCACGGCCAGAGCGGCGGCAGAGAGCAACGCTTCGAGCACGCGGCGTGCATCCAGCCAGATCAGCGCGGCACAAGCGGTCATCACCGTGGTGCCGTTGATCAGCGCCAGGCCTTCCTTGGGTGCGAACACGATGGGCTGCAGGCCGGCGGCTTCGAGCGCCTCCGCGGCGGGCATCCTGCGGCCAGCGTATTCGGCTTCCCCCGTTCCCATCAGCGCGCGCGCAATATAGGCCGAGGGCATCAGATCGCCCGACGCGCCCACCGAACCGTAGCGCGGCACCACAGGCGTGATGCGTCGATTCAAGAGCGCCGCCAACGCTTCGGCCAGCTCCGGACGCACCGCGGAAGCGCCCGTCGAAAACGTCACCAGGCGCAGTAGCATGGCGGCGCGCACCACGTCATTCGCCAGCGGCTGCCCGGTGGCGCAGCCAAGTTGGCGAACCAGGTTAAGCTGCAACAGCTCCATTTTCTCCGCCGGCAGCGAAATGCCCACGTTGCCGCCCACGCCCGTATTGACGCCGTAAATGCGTTCGCCGCGCGCCAGCAGCTCCTCCAGCCGCCCGCGTCCTTGCGCGATGCGTTCGCGCGCCGCCGCCGCGAGTCGCACCTCGGCGCCTTCCCGCGCCACGCGCACGGTATCTTCAATGCTCAAACGCGCTGCACCAATTTCGAATGGATCCGCCATGTAAGTTAGGGTAGCAGGCGCCGGAACTGCATTTGCGCAGTTCGGACCGCCACCGCGGCGCAGACCGTCAAGCCCGATCTGTCGAGAGTCGTCTCGACATTTCCTATTTCTCGCCGGCTATTCCACCGTGAATGGCTGGCGGCTCTCGTAGGTCTGGTTTCCAATGGCGTCTTTCACCTGCACGGCGACGATATAGGAGCCTGGCTTAACGCCGGCCTGCAGGTTGACGCTGAACTCGCCGGAGATATACCGCTTGGGATAGAATGACTGGCTCTGTTCGGCCGCTGGTTCCGGCTGCTTCCAAAGCACCTTGCCACCGGGCAGCATGATGGAAGCTACATAACTGAGGTCGATCTTATTGCCCTCGCCGTATTGGTAACCGATGATGTCGAACCGGCTCCACATGGTTTCGCCGGCGTGATAGATGGCGCTTTCGACGGGCTGCTTGCCGTCCTCATCGCGGTAGAAGTGGAAGTTACGCACGACGACCGTGTCGCTCTGCTCCACGGCGTGGCCACGGACTTCAAACGGCACCTCGATTTGCGCGGTAGTCTTGGCTAACTCGTCTTCGGCCTTCACGATGACTTTGTAAGTGCCCGAGCCCGCCAGCGGCGGTATCATCACCTGCGTCTGGATCCTAGGCATCCAATCCTTATCCTCGCTGGTGACTTCGTTGTCGAATTCGTTCTTGTAAGTCTCGTTAAGCTGCACGCCTTTCGGATCGAATGCCGCGACGGAGTAGTCGATGCGAATCTTCGAATCCGCCGCTTTGGTGTAGTGCGCCACGCGGCAGGTGAAAAACAGAACCTCGCCGGGCGTGTAATGGAACCCCTCGGGCGCGGCGACGCCTTCTTCCACCTGGCTGATGACGGGCCGCACCAGGGCCAGCGGTTCGGCGGCGGCGAAAGCCAGCGGGCCGGCGAACGAAACGAGCAGCAAGAGCCGCATTCTTTCCTCCAGTACGATTCTACTTCTCCGGCAAGCGGGCGAGATAGCGGCCAGTGTAGGAGCGGGCGGCGCGCGCGACCGTCTCCGGCGTTCCTGCCACCACCACCTCGCCGCCGCCCGCGCCGCCCTCCGGACCCAGATCGACAATCCAATCGGCGGCGCGAATTACATCCAGGTTGTGCTCGATCACCACCAGGCTGCCGCCGTTTTCGATCAGCCGTTCAAAGGCCGCCAGCAGCTTGGCGATATCGTCGAAGTGCAGGCCCGTCGTCGGCTCGTCGAAGATGAACAGCGTGCCTCGGCAACTTGCCGCCGCGAGGTGTGCTGCCAGCTTCACGCGCTGCGCCTCGCCGCCGGAAAGCGTGGTGGCGGATTGGCCCAAACGCAAATACCCCAAGCCCACGTCGTCCAACACGCGCAGGCGCTCCGCCAGCCGTGGCACGCCGAAGAAAAACTCGATAGCCCCACTCACCGTGAGCTGCAACACTTCGTGAATGTTGAGCCC
>CAZFOP010000070.1:0-11491 GCA_964520085.1 uncultured Solibacteraceae bacterium
GGCCGATACGCACGGCGATAAGTCCGCGAAGCCCGGCCACCCGCAACGCACTTATCCCTTTTACTAATTCTCCAAGCCCAAAGTGTCTGTCTCCCTTGGTGGTCCGTGGTGGGGCATGCTTTAGCTTGCCCGTATTCTCGCCACTACGTACGCTCGAAAGGAATCGAATTCCGCCTGGCCCGTCATCCAATCCCTCGCGCTCAGTCTCCGCCGGTTTCGGGTTGCACGCCTTCGATCAAGTCAGGCGCCAACGAACCGTTGAAGTCACGGCTGCCGGCAGGGGAGTGTGCGCCGTGCCACCGGTTCAGCGAGTCCATCACCACGCGATAGATCGCTCCCCAGTTCCGGGTGGCCAGCTTCAGCCAGCTCCACGCGCCCTTCTGCGGGAAGTAGATGCCGCGAAAGAATAGCCGCGACATCAGATGACTGATCTTATAAGCCGCCGGCTCATCCGCGATCGACTCGATGGCGGCCTCGATTGCCGCTGGGCTGTAGGAGTTCTTCCACGCGTACAGAACCTCGTCCTGCACCTCGGAAACGGTGAGTTTCAAGGGCGTGTGCGCCATGCGGAACGGAGCGAATTCGAGCCAGTGTTTCGGCCGCGTCAGCCGTCCTTCTTTTTGCAGCCGGTCATACAACGGAGTAGCTGGAAACGGAGTGATCTGTCCAAAGACAGGCAGTCCCGGCGGCCACTTACCGATTTCGGCGAGCGTGCGCGCGGCCACCCCCGGCGTGTCGTTATCCAGACCGAAGATAAACGAAGTGATCGCATAGACGTGGCGCCGGGCGAGTGAGTTCAGCACGCGGGCGTAATCCGCCGGCTTATTGAAGCTTTTATTGACGCTGGCCAGATTGGCCGGGTCAAGAGACTCCATCCCGATGAAGATCCACTTTCCGCCCGATGCCGCGATCAAATCCAGCAGTTCTTCATCCTTCAATAAGTTGGCGCTGATCTGTCCCACCCACGATAGCTCGGCGCCGGCCGCGATGATGTCGCGCAAAAGCGACTTAGTCCGCTTGCCGTTGATCGCGAAATTGTCGTCGACGAAGAACACGGCGGCCTTGCCGTTGCTTCCGCGCGCGCGTTCCTTGATCTTCAGCATCTCCTCGACGATGCTTTGGTTGGACCGGAACCGGATCGAGTCGCCAAAGAAGCCCGTCACCGTGCAGAATTCGCATCCATAAGGACAGCCGCGTCCGGATTCAATTGGGATAATATGAAACGTCTCCCAATCGAATTTGAAGTGCCGTATGATGGGACGGAAGAACCCCGGAATCCGGTTGAACTGCCGCAGGTCGATCGAGTCCCACGGAATCTTCGGGTAATTCAGCAAATCCGGCTTGCGCTCCTGCCCGAACGCATCCACCGGAGAGTACGTCTCTTTGAGTTCGCCCCGCGCCGCATCCTCCACGATGCGCGGCCAGGTCTCATCCGCTTCGCCTAGCGCCACCGCGTCGGCGTGGCGCGGTCCGCCGTCGCGGCCGAGAGCCTCTTCCGGAACTTCCGTTACGTGCGGTCCGCCCATCACCACTGGAATCCCGGCCGCGCGAACGGCGTCCGCTACACGATACGCTTTGGCTACCATGCGAGTCATGGCGCCGATCCCGACCAGTCCTATATTCTGGTCCCGTACGTACTGAACCAGCTCGGCATCGCTCATCGGTTGCGTGTTGCCGTCGATGAGAACCACTTCATGCCCGCTGGGAGTTAGGGCCTGCAGCAGAAACATCCAAAGGTGAGGCATGAAGTTCTGCGTAACCCCGTTGTCGGGGTTGTAGAGCAGGATTCGCATTGTACTTGCCGTTCCGAGCTTCGAGGCCGAAGCCGGTTTTACCTTTCCCCGGCAAGTAATCCGCGAGTGCGGGCGGATAAAAGTTCCGTGTCGGTAGCCAATCTTAGCATCAATTGCCGCGTTACTATGTTCAATAGTGCACATTTTGGGCATAGAATCTTCCTGCGATGAAACCGCCGCGGCCGTGGTCGAGGACGGCGAAATCGTTCTGTCCTCTGTGGTCGCGTCGCAGATGGCCACGCACGGCAAGTACGGCGGCGTGGTGCCGGAGCTGGCCTCGCGCGAACACTTGCGTGCCATCGTGCCGGTGGTGCGCGAGGCGCTGGAACGCGCCGCTATTCCGCTGCACAAACTCGATGCCATCGCCGCCACCTCGGGCCCGGGCCTGGTCGGCTCGTTGCTGGTGGGCCTCACCTACGCCAAGTCGCTAGCCTTCGCGCGCGGCCTGCCGCTGATCGCGGTGAACCACATCGAAGGCCACATCCACGCCGTGATTCTGGAAGCGCGCCGCGCCGGCACGCCGGTCGAGTTGCCCGCGCTGGCACTGGTGGCGAGCGGCGGCCACACCCACCTGTTTCGCGTGGACGAAAACTTCGCT
The DNA here is from genome assembly GCA_964520085.1 of uncultured Solibacteraceae bacterium. Lineage (GTDB taxonomy): Bacteria > Acidobacteriota > Terriglobia > Bryobacterales > Bryobacteraceae > Bog-375. The sequence goes on from CAZFOP010000070.1 coordinate 2,392, forward strand.
TACAGCCTGCTCGGCAAGACCCGCGACGATGCCGCCGGCGAAGCCTACGACAAAGTCGCCAAACTGCTCGGCTTTCCTTATCCCGGCGGCCCCATCATCGATCGCCTAGCGCCGCACGGCAATCCGCTGGCCGTGCGCTTCACCTTCGCCAAGATGAAAAGCAACGCACTCGATTTCAGTTTCAGCGGGCTCAAGACGGCGGTGTTGCGCTGGGTGGAAGCGCGCGATCTCGCCGCCGCCATCGCCGTCCGCCGCGCGTTGGCACGCGCCGAACCGGACGCTTCGATCGATCGGTGGCTGGCCATCACTCCTCCCGAAACACTCGACCTGCTCGCTTCGTTCCAGCACGCCGTCATCCACGAATTGCTGACCCGCGCCGCCGCTTCCGCCGGGCAGATTCGCGCCCGCGCGCTGATTGTTTCCGGCGGTGTCAGCGCCAACGCTGGTTTGCGCGCAGCCGCGCTCGCAGCCCGTCTGCCGTATCCGGTTCATTTCCCTTCCCCCGGCCTCGCCACCGATAATGCCGCCATGATTGCCGCCGCGGCCTTCCCCAAGCTGCTGCGCAAGGAGTTCGCCGGCTTCGACACCGCGGCCGATGCCAGTCTCGCCCTGGCGTAGCCGCCGCGGCGGACCCATGGTAGAGTTGGGCTTTGGAGGCATCCGTGAGTCTTCGAGAATTCCTGGTCAAGCAGCTAATCGACGTCATCCAGTGGACCGAAACCGCCGACGACATTCTGGCTTACCGTTATCCCATGCAGGACATGGAAATCCAGAACGGCGGCCAGCTTACGGTTCGCGAGTCGCAGGTGGCTCTCTTCGTCAATGAGGGCCGCATCGCCGACGTCTTCACTCCCGGCCTGTACACACTCAACACGCGCAACCTGCCGCTATTGACCGACCTGATGAACTGGGACAAGGGCTTCGAATCGCCATTCAAGTCGGATGTATATTTCCTTTCCACGCGGCTGCGGATGAATCAGAAATGGGGAACGGCGACGCCGATCACCATCCGCGACAAGGAATTCGGCGCGGTGCGGCTGCGCGGATACGGCATTTACTCGTACCGCATCGCCGACCCGAAATCGTTTTACACCAATGTAAGCGGCACGCGCGACACTTATTATGTCTCCGACCTGGAGGGCCAGCTTCGCAACACGATTGTGGCCAAGATGACCGACGTCTTCGCGCCCAGCGAAGTGGCCTTCATCGACATGGCGGCCAACCAGGCCAAGCTGGCCGAGAAGATCGCGGTCGAAATGAATCCGGTGTTCGCCGGCTTTGGATTGGAACTGACTCAGTTCGTGGTGGAGAACCTGTCGCTGCCGGATGAGTTGCAGAAGGTACTGGACCAGCGCATCGGTGCCAGCATGGTGGGCGATCTGGGGCGGTACACGCAGTTTCAGGTGGCGCAGGCGTTGCCGGTGGCGGCCGCCAATCCGGGCGGCGCGGCGGGCGTGGGCGTGGGACTCGGCGCGGGAATGACCATGGCGCAGACGATGATGGGAGCGATGAAGGCCCCGCCCAATGCGGCAGCGCCGGCAGCGGCCGTGGCAGGGGAGTCGAAGTTCTGCATCGAGTGCGGGCAATCCATGCCCACCCGCGCGAAGTTCTGTCCCAAGTGCGGTAACTCACAGCTATGAACTGTCCTTCTTGCGGCGCACCGCTGAATATGGAAGGCGATCAGGGAGCTCTCGCCTGCGATTACTGCAAGAACATTTTCTACCCGGAGAAGAACGACGACGGAGTGCGTGTGCTGGGTGAGGACGCGAAGGAATCGTGCCCCGTCTGTGCGATCCCGCTCGTGTATGCGGTCTTCGCGCGCGAGCGAATCCGCTACTGCACGCGCTGCCGGGGGATGTTGATTCCGATGGATACGTTCCTGGCGTTAATTCAGGAACTCAAAGCCGAGGCGCCTGGGCCAGGCGTTCCGCACGCGCCCGACCCGCGGGAGCTGGAGCGGCATATCGACTGCCCGCAGTGCCATCAGCGCATGGATACGCACAACTACTGCGGTCCTGGGAACGTCGTGATCGACGACTGCTCGCGCTGCTTCTTGAACTGGACCGATCACGGGGAAATGATTCGCATCGCGCAGGCCCCCGACCATTCGTACAACGAGGACTACGGTCAGCACGAGGAACCGGACCCCCTGCCGCAGAATTATTAGGCCCGCATTCCCCGCAGTTTGAGGTGGGGCAGGTTTTAACCTGCCAACGCCCGCTTGCGGGCGCGTGTTCCGCGCAGTTACCCCACCTTCACCGCCAGCATGGAGATCGATCCGCCATCCACTCCTTCGATGGGGAAGCTCACGGCGTCCCGCGCCTGCCGCGTTGCCAGTACGTACAAGAGAGGTAGGAAGTGATCCGGCGTCGGTATCGAAAGCAACGCGTCTTGGCCGAGCGTTTCGTACGGAATCAGCGCCCTGTCGTCGCCCGCGAGAATCCGCGCGCGCGCGTCTTGCTCGAAGCGCACGGCCCAGTCGTACGGTTCCACGTCGCCCCATGCATACGCATGCAGATTGTGAACGATGTTCCCGCTGCCGGCGATGAGAACGCCCTCGTCGCGCAGCGGCGCCAGACGCTCGCCGATTTCATAATGAAAACTCGCCGGCTTATTTTCGTCGATGCTGAGCTGCACCACCGGAATGTCGGCCTGCGGATAAGCGTGGCACAGCACGGACCATGTACCGTGATCGAGCCCCCAGCTATCATCAAGCGTGACCGCCGTCGGTGCCAGCAGATCGCGCACGCGGCGCGCCAGTTCCGGATCACCCGGCGCCGGATACTGGACGCCGTAAAGTTCGCGCGGGAACCCGCCGAAGTCGTGGATCGTCTTCGGCGCGGTCGAAACAGTGACCCCAGTACGTGGCACGAACCAGTGCGCCGAAATCGAAAGGATCGCCTTTGGCCTAGGGATCGTCCGCCCCAGTTCTGCCCACGCCTCCGTGTAGAGATTGCGCCCCAAGACGTTCATCGGATTGCCATGTCCGAAGAACACCGCCGGCATGAGATTAGCCATGCTTTCTATTCTCCCTCCGTCGCAGCGGTTGGTTGCGCGACGCGAAAGTGGGAGGCAGTATTTCGTTGTAAGACGGGCAAGCTAAAGCATGCCCCACCCTAAGGTCCGCAAAGTTTTGGTGGGGCATGCTTTAGCTTGCCCGTATCTCTCCCCAGCCCAGCACCTACACTCAGTGACCCGCCATCTCACGCGAGCATGCGAAGAGCGCATTCTAAGGGATCACGACTTTACTCCCAGTTTCGCTGCCGCGTCGCCGAGTCGTTTATCGAGTGTCCAGAAGCCGCAATCCGAGAGCAGTGCCGAGGTGAGGAGATGCACGTCAACCCAGGCGAGGCCGCGGCCCCAAAGCCGCCGGTCTTCGATCAGTTGCAGCGCCTCCGCCGTGGATGCCAGTTTGGCCGATGGCAGCTCCTGTAAATCGGCCAGGATTTCTGCCCTGTTCTTCAGGTTTCCGCACGCCAGCTCACCCAGGACGAACGGATGCATGAGAATCAGCCCCTCGGCGAGCAGGCTCGCCAGGCGCGGCTCTCCTCGCCCGAAGTGTTGAATCCAGACCGGGGTATCGGCAAGCACCATCAAGCGGGTCGCCGCCTCGGGATGCTCGCCATGCGCGGGTTCGTGCCGCCCAGCGCGGCCGGCCGCTTACCCGCTTCCCGCCTAATCAGCGCCTCCATTCCCGCCCGCACCAGCGCCGTCTTTTCCCTGATGCCCGTCAGCTCTCGGCCGCGCTCGATCAGGTCCGCGTCGATGATCAGCGTGGTTCGCATATGCATCAGCATGCATTATTCATGCATACGAGGCAAGGCGATCATCTCGGACCGGCTTGGCGATCAGAACTTCGGCTGGAAGCAGACACCGTCGAGAATGGCGTCGAAGTACTTCGAGGCTTCGGAATCCGCGCCCTGGTACTCGGCGAACTCGCCTAGAAGTGGCCCCACCCATCGCCAATAGGTCCCATCCCTTGATGTGCCCCGGGCATCCAGGCCGTCCAGTTGCCTCCCATTCACCTTGATCAGCCAGCCACGTTCGCTGAAAGACTGGGAGCTTAAGTAAACGCCGTCGAGAGGGCGGCCCGAGCAGCACGTTGGCCCCGACATTGTCCTGAGGAAGTACGTCTTGCTCCCCTTCTGGTACGAAAGGACGTGACCGGAATAGTCCACATCGCTTTGTGCTTGGTGCTCCGCCGCATCGCACGGAAGGGTGAGCAGCATCTCGTTCCCGATCACGCTCCGAGTCTCGAACCATTGCACAGCGGCCTGGTTTCTTGAACATCCTTGCACAGGGGCGCCTTCCACTCGGACGCTGCACCATCTTCCAGTGCCGCGTCGAGCACCGCGTCCTGCGTCTCCGCCGTTCTGGTCACTGGACGGTAGCCTTCAGCTCTGAAAGATACCGGAACCTGGGCAGGGGCATCTAGCCCACGGAATCGTGCGTGCGGAAGGCTGTAGCGGCCGTTGGAGTCGGAGTATGTCCAGTTGAGGCCCGTACCCATGACCAACACGTTGCCAATCGTCTTTCCCGTTACCGAGGAGGTGACGGTTCCGGTGATCTGCGCCAGACAACCGCCGCAGAGCAGAAGCCCGATTCCGATTGCTATGATCGGAGCGCCGTGCCGTAGAGTTGATCGCACGGCATAATTATAGCCACCGGCGAAACGAACCGGTCGGGCGTTCTGGCGAATGGCAATCAGTTGGCGCAGTCACCCAGCGTCGGACGGCTGCTGGGACCCTGATACCTCGATTCTCAATCACTGGCTGATTGGGGACTGCCTACCCCGCCACAATCGCCGCCCACTCGCCCTTTTGCCGCACTTCGCGAGTGGTTGCCAGCGCGGCCGTCACCGTTTCCACTTCGCTCGCGTTGAAGCCGCTAGCCACTAGCGTTCCGCCTGCCCGCAGCACTCTGGCGAACTCCGGCGCCAGCGCGATCATGGCTTCGGGGCTGATGTTGGCTACCACCAGATCCACCGTCGCCGAGCGCACCGCATCGGCCGAGCCGACGAATCCCTGGCGGGCGATGCGCACGGCCTCCTCATCGATATCGCAGGCGATCACGCGCGATGCTCCGAGCAGGCGCGCGGCTTCGGCGAGAATGCCGGAGCCGGTGCCGACATCGAGAACGGTCATCCCCGGCTGCACCAATTCTTCCAGCGCTTCCAGGCACAGGCGCGTGGTTTCGTGAACGCCGGTGCCGAATGCGAGGCCTGGATTCACTGTGATGCGGAAGCGGCCGGGCGGCGCGGGATCGTCGCGCCATTCGGGCACCAGGAAAAAGCGGCGGCCCACTTCCATCGGCTGCAACAGGTCGCGCGCTTCCTGCACCCAATCGCGATGTTCCTCTTCGCGCACGGCCGCGTGTGGGTAACGCGCCAGAAGCGCTGCACGGTCCGCTGCGGCTTCAAAGAAGGCCCGCACGCGCGTGTCGCTCAGCTCGACAATTCCAGCCGAGCCCAACTCCCATAACTCCGCGATCAGCAGGTCGCGGTCATCCGCATCCGAATCCAATTCTAGGGAGAACATTGTTATCGTGGAATGTCGGGCCGCGCTTTTCGCGGCCTTAAACCGATCATGAAACTACAAGGTATTTTCCCACCAATCACCACCCCGTTCGATCACGAGGGCAACATTTACATATCGAAGATCCAGCACAACGTGGAGAAATGGAACCGCACCGCGCTCTCCGGCTACGTCGTCTTGGGCTCGACCGGTGAAAGCGTGATGCTGACCGAGGCGGAGAAGTACACCGTGTGGGAACAGGTGGCAAAGCACGCGGCGCCGGACAAATTGCTGATCGCCGGCACCGGTGTGGAGAGCGTGCGCGAAACGGTTGCGCTCACCAACCGCGCCGCCGAAATGGGTTACAAAGCCGCCATGGTGCGCACGCCGCACTACTACAAGAACCTCATCACTCGCGGCGATGCGCAGATGCTGTATTACCGCTCGGTCGCCGACCGGACCAAGATCCCGCTCATCATTTACAACTGGCCGCAGACCACTGGCGTGGATATTCCCGCCGACGCCGTGGCCGCGCTCTCCGAGCATCCCAACATCATCGCCATTAAGGAAAGCTCCGGCAATCTGGAAAAGGTGATGCAGATGATCCGCGAGGTGAAGCACGGCTTCCAGGTGCTGATCGGCTCGGCGCCCACGCTGTGGCCGTCGCTGCTGATGGGAGCCTGCGGCGCCATTCTGGCGTACGCCGACGCCGCGCCGTATTCGACGATCGCCATCTGGGAAGCGTTCCGCGCTCGCGACGAAGCCGCGGGCATGGATTGGCAGAACCGCATCGGCCGCCCCGCGGCGCTGGTGACCACGCGGTATGGGATTCCCGGTTTGAAGTACGCGATGGACCTGAACGGCTATTACGGCGGCCCTCCGCGCCTGCCGCTGGTTCCCCCCAGCGCCGAGGCAAAACAGGAAATCGAAGCCGCGTTTCAGGACTTGAAAGGATAAGCGGCGAGCAATCGGGCCGCCTCGGGCAGCGGCCCGCCCATTCTCTTCCGCCCCGTTCCGGGGCTTCGTGATTCGATGCCGGATTCGCAGCGCTCGCGAGATGGGCTATGATCTGTCGCCCCTGCCGGACTTGCTTCACTCCGTTGGAAAGCGCGTCTACCTGGCGAGCCGGGGAACTGGCGATTCTCTGGCCAACCAGCGATGCAACCACTCCGGGGTACCGTCGCCAGCCCGCCCTATTTACACTTCCGTTACCGGTTTTGGTGTACACTAGGACTGACGATACTTGCGCTTGCAGCTTTCTTCTCACAACCCGCCGCTCGCATTGGGCGATCTCGAACGCCGGACTCCGGCGTCTTCCATTGGCCGGCAATCCTCTAATCACGCATAAAGAATGTATCCAAGAAATTTCCCCCCTCGCAGGCAAAACCGCAGAGAGAATGTGAACGAGTTCATCCGTGCGCGTGAAGTGCGTGCGGTGTTCCCGGATGGCACGAGCGAGATCATGCCGACCGCGGCGGCGCTACGCAAGGCCCAGGAATTGGGTCTCGACCTGGTGCTGATTGCGCCCACGGCGGTGCCTCCCGTGGCCAAGGCCGTCGACTTCGGACACTATCAGTACGACCAGAAGAAGAAGCAGCACGACGCCAAGAAGAAGCAGCACGTGGTGCTGGTGAAGGAGCTGAAGTTCCGGCCCAACACAGACGACCACGACTACGACTTCAAGAAGAACCATGCGATTCGCTTCCTGCAGGAGGGAAACCGCGTCAAAGCGGTGGTGCAATTCCGCGGACGCGAGATCGCCCACGCGGATTTAGGCAAGAAGCTGCTGATGCGTTTCGCGGGCGATCTGACGGCGTATGGCTCGGTCGAAGGCATGCCGCGGCTGGAAGGCCGCAACGCACACATTCTCATCAGCCCGGTGAAGGCCGCCGGCAAGGCCACTTCGGCGCCACCCGCATCGCCAGCGCAACCGTAGTTGCCGTCCAGACATTCGCAGACGGCGCCGCTTGGCACGCTGGCCATCTCCGGCCGGCAAGCCGGTTCCATGATAAGATTCGAACTGCCCATCCGGGCCGCCGCGCTTTATGTACAACGCTTTTTTCGGCTTCAAGAAAAGTCCGTTCAACATGAGCCCCGATCCGGATTTCCTGTTTCGGAGCGAGCAGCATGAAGAAGCGCTGGCCAGCCTGATCTATGGAGTGCAGACCCGCAAGGGTTTCATCGTGCTCACCGGCGAGGTGGGAACCGGAAAGACCACCATGCTGGAGTGCCTGCGCGATTTTCTGCACGGGCAGCGGATTGCCTTCGCATCTCTATTCAATTCCCGCCTGACCGTGGAACAGTTCTTTGAGATGCTGGCTTACGATCTGGATCTGCGCTGCAACCGGCTATCCAAGACGGAGGTCCTGCTCTCGCTGAATCATCTGTTGCTGGAGCGGACGGCGGCCGGCCGGACTACCGCGCTCATCGTCGACGAGGCCCACAATCTCGGTTGGGACGTACTGGAGGAAATCCGGCTGCTGGGAAACCTGGAGACCCGCCATGGCAAGCTTCTACAGATTGTTCTCGCCGGCCAGCAGGAATTGGACGAGAAACTCGAAGCGCCCGAGTTTCGCCAACTGAAACAGAGGATTGCTCTGCGCTGCGCCTTGCGCGGTTTCGCGCCAGACGAAACGGCCGCCTATATCAATACCCGCTGCGAGCGCGCCGGCGTGGCCGAACAGAACATCTTCGCCCCCGAAACTATCGAGGAAATACACCGCCGGACACAGGGCATGCCGCGCCTGATCAACGGGGTTTGCGACAACCTGTTGCTGACCGCTTTCGCCGTGGAGAGCCGCACCTGCACGCTGGCGATGCTCGATGAAGTATCCGCCGACATGCGATTGACCCGGACCCTCCGCGCGTCGTTCGGCCCAGCAGCGGATTATCCGGAGCAGGCGTTCCGCACCAATCACCCATACCGCGACAAATAGGTCCGATATCAGGTATTAACCTGATTTCGTAGGTATCTTTTACCCACTAAAGCTAGTAGACTTACCCTCAGTTTTCATGGCATTTTGTGATGGTACTAAGGTAGACTTCGATAGGGTACTTGATTTTCTGGTACCTATAGAGTATTCGGCCAGATGGCGACGCAGGCGCCCAAACAGGTAACCGGGTGCCCGTCACCAAGACCCAAGAGGAGCTCTGAGGGCAAATGCGGACAAACAAAATCCAACTCATGCGTTTCGCAACGTTGATGCTGTTGACAGCGGTGTTTGCAATGAACTGTGCTATCGCGAAGACTGGTCCGCAGTTGCCGCCCGACCGGTGGCAAGCCGTGACCGCGAAGAGCGGTCCGATCATCCCGCCCGATCCGTGGCAAGGCGTGACCGCGAAGAGTGGTCCGATAATTCCGCCCGATCCGTGGCAAGGCGTGACCGCGAAGAGCGGTCCGATAATTCCGCCCGATCCGTGGCAAGGCGTGACCGCGAAGAGCGGTCCGATAATTCCGCCCGATCCGTGGCAAGGCGTGACCGCGAAGAGCGGTCCGATAATTCCGCCCGATCCGTGGCAAGGCGTGACCGCGAAGAGCGGTCCGATAATTCCGCCCGATCCGTGGCAAGGCGTGACCGCGAAGAGCG
>CAZFOP010000071.1:0-11475 GCA_964520085.1 uncultured Solibacteraceae bacterium
TGCTCAGGGCGTAGGCCGTGTGCGCGGCTTCGGTGAACGCGCCGATGAAGACCACATCGAAGTTATCCGGCAACTCCGTCAGGAGGTTCTCAAAGCCGGTGTAGCAAACGAAAGTGACTGCATGTCCCTCCTCTTGGCACCAGACCCCTATGACCTGGGGCATGATGCTGGCAAGGCTGGCGTTCATGATGCGTGCGTACAGGGCCCGGGTGGGACCCCTCGAAACGATGTCGATGATCCCGATCCGCAGCCTTTTCATGAACCCTCTAGGGAAGCGTAAAAGCCTTCCGCCTTCCGACCGCGCAGTTGTGCAGGATTGAACTGAGAGCGACTTCGCGATCTACTCACTGAGATTCGGCGGCCGGCCTAAGCAACGCTCGCGAGGCGGACTCGCTCAGGGCCACATCTCCCCCTCACCCTCTCCGAAACCGGCGAGAAGACGGTCCTTCGCCGCTGGCAGAGGCAACCCCAAACAATTAGCCTAGCCTTCTGGCGCCTTGTAGTCTGTTCAAAAGTGCTCACCGGCGGCAAGAATCGGGGTTGGGAAAGAAAACGGGCAGAGGAAACGCCCCAGCGTGAACGGAGCGATAGTTTGCAGCGGAGAAAACAGGCGGACCGTAGGGCAGTACCGAGGGTCTAGTCATCAACGGCACCATTCCAGGCGAGCGTTAATCGCTACTATCGGACACTGTTATTGGGGTAGCGAGCGTCAGCGATGCGCATGCGGCGCGGAAGCCGACAGCCCTGCTTAATCCGGCGGTTGGCCAGACCCGTGCGCAGCGCGTATTCCAGCCAGGCGAGTCCGCCCCATTTTCCGAGTGGCGCGTGCTACGAACGGAACCGCTTTTGGTGCACGGAAGCAGATTCAGCCCACGTTAACGTGCTGCCAAATTTCTTCAACGAAGTGGGGCGGGAAATGCCGCCTCGAGGAACGATCACACCTAGTTGCCGGCATAGAAGACTTCGGGCGGTCCGCCGCTGGAACCGCTCTTTGGGACGCCGTTGAATCTCACCAAAGCGTTGTCGAGGACCAGCGGGTCGCCGATAGCGACCCCGATGCGCGCGTTCTGGAACACCACATCCTTGCCGTCCTGCACCAGAAAGCCGCGCGTGCTCTGGAACTTCACATTGGTGAAGGTGATGGCGTTGGCCATCTGCTCGGGAAGCCCGAGAATGCGGCCGGCAACAGGGGAACCGGTGACGGTGAGGTTGGTGACGTGGATGTCGTGGAAGTTTGGAATGTACTTGGTCTGGCCGGGCTCGGCCTTGCGTGGCCCGACGTCGGTGCCGAGGCCGGCGTTGCCGTTATAGAGCATGTTGATATCCAAGGGGCGCCGGACGTACTTCATCACGACGTCGGAATAGCGGATATCGCGGACTTCGCCACCACCGCCGCGATAGGACTTAATGCGCAGGCCATTGTCGGTACCATCGAAGGTGCAGCGGCGGACGATAACATGACTGAAGCCGTCGCGCGTGCCGCTGCCGATGGAGATGCCGTGGCCGTGGAGGCAGGTGAGGTCCTCAATGAGGATATCGTGGCCGCCGTTTTTGAGCGCCACGTTGTCGTCGCCGACGTCGAGCTCGCACTTGCGGATGACGATGCGCTGGCCGCCGGGGTCGATAGCGTCGGTATTGGGAGCGTCGCTCGGCGCGACGATGCGGAGATTTTCCAGGGTGATGTCCTCGCCGCTGGGAGCGAGGTGAAAGGACGGAGAATTGGTGAGCGTGATGCCGTCGACGTGCAGGCGTTTGACGCCAGCCAGAACGACGAGCATGGGACGGGGAACCGTGCCGCGCCCGGGTGCGTAGCGGAGAGCCGCCTTGCTGACCCACAGCCAGAACATGGCGCCCGATCCATCGATGGTGCCCGAGCCCGTTATGGCGAGATCGGTAGTGCCCGAAGCGCAGGAAATCAGAGGCGCCGGGCGACCCATGGCGCCGCGGCCCAGCGGAGTGGGCGGCGCTTTGTTCGGATCGGGGATACCGTACTCTTCAAAGGTGTCGGGAGCCTTGATGATCGCGCCGGGGTCGAGATGGAGGTCCATGTGGCTGGTGAGAGTGAAAGGCAGGGTCCTGTAAATGCCGGAGGGCACGATGAGATGGCCGCCGCCCGCCTTTTCGATGGCCGCCACGGCCTTCTGGAACGCGGCAGTGTTCAGAGTCTTGCCGTCTCCGACGGCGCCGTAATCGGCGAAGTTGAATTTGGTTGGGGGAATGACGGGGAGTGCGGCCGTGATTTCGGCCCGCGGCGCGGTCTTTGCTTGCGGTGCGGCAAAAAGTGGCGCCGAGGGGAAAGAAGCGAGCCAGGCGGCCATCGTCAGGACCTGGAGGCCAAGGAGGAGCTGGGAGAATCTGCGAGTCATCGATGTCACGACGGCCGATAGTATCAGGAATAGGTTGCGAGAAAAAGGGGTGGGCCGGCGCGTTTCGACCGGAAACCGTGGCGCTGAACTCGTGATGCCGCTAATGCCGCATAGTGCCGAGCTTGCGTGAGCGCAAGAACGTGGCGGCTTCAACGCCCAATATCGGTAGCTATCCTGCCTAGCTCTCTGCGAGTGGCGGGGGCGTCCTTCGACAATAGTCTTTGCGAGCGCGCCCTCAAGCGGGCATCGGCAGGTTACGTGTGCCCTACGGGCATTAGCAGGTCGGGGACGTGTCTCGCTTAGTGCTGGAAGCGTATGCAGGCGCGGCCAAGGTGGACCTCGTCGCCGGAGCGAAGTTTTTCGCCACGGTTGCCGGCGGGGACGCACCTTCCAGTCCGGACCATTCGTTGTTCGGCAATTCAACCGTTACCGCCTGCGGCTGATCCAGGTAGTTGCGAACCGCAACCGGAAGATCCGTGAGGTCGCTCGGTACCCACGCCTGAGTACCGTTCCAGCCGCATTGATTGGCGCTGAAGGCCGTTCCCTGTGTTACACTTGCTACGCCAACGGGAGGTAGTCTGATGCGGGTGAGAGCTGCGTTCTTGGTCCTGTTCTTGGCTGCTGTGCTTGGCGCGGGCGTTGCCTCGGGCCAAACCCAATATACCGGCGGAGCGGGCGCCAGCGTAACGTCCACGAGCGCTTGCGAATATAATGCCAGCGCCCCCTGCACGGCCTCTCGTTATCCGTCGACGATTACCGTCCCCGGCGGCGCCGCGACCGTCAATTTCTCCGCGCCCTTCTCGGTGACGATCAACGGAATTCAGGCGACCGTCGCCAACGAGCCCGATGGCACGTGCGGCGGCACTTCGGGCCTAGCCTTTCTGCTCCAGGCGCCCAAGGGACAGTTCCTGGAGATCATGTCCTTCGCCGGCGGTTACATGGATGCGGTTACTGACTCCTCTATCACCCTCAGCAGCGCTAGTGGAACGGCCATGGTGAGCGGCGATAACCCAGACTGGAACAGCGGAGCTCAGCTAACCGACGGAAACTTGGGCACTTACGCGCCCGGCTCCTGGTCGACCGCCCCGGACGGTACTACGCCGACGTATGATAACTACCCGAGTCCGGGCCCGGGTTTCGTGGATGCTTCCACCGCCGCGACGAATAACGGCACGGCCACTTTCAGCAGCGTGTTCAACGGAGGAGTGCAGGCCAACGGCACCTGGAGCCTGTACATGATCGGCGACGACTACGCAGGCTGCACGGCTTCCTTCAGCGGCTGGAGTCTCTCGTTCGCCTCGACCGGCACCAGCAGCGACACGACGAGCACGACGATCTCGAATGCCACCGCGAATCCCCTTACGAAAGGAAATAGCGTCACCTTCACCGCCAGTGTCACCAACACCAGCACCTCCGCCACGCCGACCGGAACCGTCACCTTCACGTCCACCCCGTACCCCAGCGGGTCGGCCAGCACGCTGTGCAGCGCCGTGAGTTTGAGCGGAAGCGGGGCCACCGCCACGGCCACCTGTACAACCAGCGCCTTTACCGCCGAGAACATCTTCGAGATCAACGCCACCTACACTCCTGGCCCCGGCTTTAGCAGCAGCAATAGTACGACCTCTCCTTACTATGAGTGGGTGAACAACCCGACCACCTCGGGCGGAACCGATGTCTTCTGCAACTCGGGAACGATCGCGGGTACGTTAGAGACCAATATGTCGCCGTTTCCTTCGGTCGTCACCGTGAGCGGCATTAGTAATGCCGTGCAGGACGTGACCGTCGAAATAAAGGACTACAGCTTCGGCCTTGGGGGAGCCGATGCGCAACTGATGCTGATGGCGCCGAACGGCTCCTCCGCCATGGTGTTGATGTCGAACCTGAACTTCGGAGAGAGCAGCACGGTCACCAATACAGGCAGCGTCACCTTCACGGATAGCGGTGCTCCAGTCACCGGTAGCAATCCGTTCGCCGGCAACGGCGCGCTCACCTACGCGCCGACGGCTCTCTCCGCGGAGCCCGCGGCGTTCACTCAGACGTTGCCGGCGACGCCTCCCAGCGGAGAACCGAAGTTGCCGACCAACGCTGCCACCGGGAGCTACACGGGGATTGGCGTGCCGACTTCAGTGGGAACGGCGACCCTGTTTTCCACCTTCAACGGCGTCGCCGCCGACGGAACCTGGAGTCTGTTCGCGCTCACGGGCGATCAGCCGTTTAGCATCGGCGGCTGGTGTCTCGGGATTGAGCCGGCTACCGGAGCGGCGACCACCACCACGGTGAGCGGGGTGCCCAATCCGGCCGCCAAAGGAGCATCGGTCGCGATCACGGCCACCGTCAGCAGCGGCTCGGCCACGCCGACCGGCACCGTCTCGTTCAAAGATGGCTACACCGACACGACGATCTCCGGCTGCGGCAGCGTGGCGCTCGTCGCGAGTGGGACGGATTCCGCCACGGCGACGTGCAATGTTTCCACGCTGGCCGAAGGCGACCACACCATCACGGCGACTTACTCGGGCGATACCGGCTCCTTCAACCAGAGCATCGGCACCTATGACCAGAGGATCGACGATTCCATCTCTTCTCCTTCGTTGAGCGGCGGTGTGCTCACTTACTGCAATACCGGCGCCATTCAGATTCCGGACCCGAATAGCGTCGAAGGAGGCGCGGCATATCCCAACCCGTCCAATATCACGGTGGCTGGCCTCTTTGGCTCGGTAAACACGGTAAGTGTGGCGCTGAAGGGCTTCTACGCCACGCGTCCGGATCTGGTGACGTCGTTGTTGGCGGGACCGGGCGGCAGCAATCTCGATTTCTTCTCGGGAGCGGGCGGCGACAGCGCGGTTTCCACTATATCGAGCATCCTGTTCGAAGACGGCGCTTCCGGGCAGGTGTCCTCATCTCTCGGCAACGGCCCCTACAAACCGACCAGCGATTCCGGCAGCGGTGGCGCCCCGTCCTTCCCGCCCATGATCTTCTCGAGCAGTCCGTTCTACGCCGTGCCAAGCCCCATTAATTCCGCGGCCAGCAACGGCAGTTCGACGTTCGCCACGAGTTTCGGCGGCACGGCGCCTAACGGGAACTGGGACCTGTTCTTCAATTTCCACGACACTTCGGAGGCCGACGCGAGTAACAGCCTGAGCGGTTGGTGTCTGAATCTCGCGCCCCACGTTCCCACGTTCGTGATTACGGAAACCCACAGCCCCGACAATTTCATCCAGGGCAGCACCGGGCAGATCACGTTGAACGTGAATAACACCAGTGCGGAGGCCGTGACTTCGGGCGGCAGCGCGTACCCGGTCACCATCACCGACGTACTGCCGAACGGGCTGACCTATGCGAGCATCTCCGGCTCGGCCAACGACTGGAGTTGCTCCGGCACGACCACCGTGACCTGCACCAATGCGGACGTGGTGGCGGGCGGCGACGCATATGGCACGCTCGTCCTCAACTTAAACGTTTCGGGCACTGCCACCGGCGGCAATAACCCGACCGAGGTGTCCGAAGGCGCGCCCGGCAACTTCGCGACGCCGACGGGCCTCAGCACGGCGGACAACATACAAATAGCCACGGCGCCTACCTTCAGCGTCACCGAAGGCCACAGTGGCACGTTCACACAGGGGCAGTCCGGCGGAACGCTCACCGTGACGGTATCGAATACAGCGGGCGCGTCGAGCACGACCTCGGGCACGACCACGGTGACGGAGACGCTGCCCACCGGTTTCACCACCTTTTCCGTCAGCGGTACGGGCTGGAGTTGCTCGGGGAATAACTCGATCACCTGCACCAGCACGCAGGCAGTGGCCGGCGGCGCGTCTTTCAACGAGATCGATATCACGGTTGCGGTCCCCAGTAGCGCTCCCAACCCGACCGTCACCAACGCAGCTACGGCCTCCGGCGGCGGTGCGGCCTCTTCCGCCACCAGCAACACGGTGTCTTTCCCCGTGGTGCAGGTGCCGTATGGCATGACCGCCGGCTCCGGCACTTCGCCGCAATCGGCCGCCATCAACACCGCATTCGCCACCGCGCTTTCGGTCACGGTGAAAGATGCGGCCGGAAACCCGGTGAGCGGCGTGAGTGTGACGTTCACCGCGCCGACCTCGGGCGCGTCGGGCACGTTTAGCAACTCGACGAACGCGATCACGGTGCCGACCAACGCCTCCGGCATGGCGTCGGCTGGATCGTTCACGGCGAACCTGGCGCTGGGCGGGTATAACGTGGCCGCCACGGCCTCGGGCCTCGCCACGGTGAACTTCTCGATGACTAACACCATCGGCGCCGCCACGCACTTCACGGTATCGGGGCCGTCTTCGGCAACCGCTGGGACGTCATTCACTGTCATTGTGACTGCCCTGGAAGCCGGCAATAACACGGCCACCGGCTACACCGGCACGGTCCATTTCACCAGTACCGATGGAGCGGCGACTCTGCCGGCCAACTCGACCCTAACCAACGGAACGGGGGCGTTTTCGGCAACGCTCGCGACCGCGGGTAACCAAACCGTCACCGCGACCGATACGGTGACCTCCTCGATCACGGGGACGTCGAACGCGATCATGGTGACTCAAGTCAGCCAGACCATCAGTTTCGGTACGCTCGCGAACCAGGTCTACGGTGCGGCGGCCTTCACGATCAGCGCGACTGCTTCGTCCGGCCTTATAGTGAGCTTTACGTCGACGACCACATCCGTTTGCGCAGTGTCGATTTCGACGCTGTCGGCGAAAGTGTCGAGCGCGACGGTGACGCTGGCGGCCGCGGGCCAGTGTACGATCCAGGCCACGCAGAGCGGCAACGCGACTTACGCGGCAGCCATACCCGTCAAACAGAGCTTCCAGGCGATCCCCACGTCGCTCGGCACCAACGCCATCCTGGTGGGCAGCGCGGCGGGCAGCTCTTCGGTGATCGTAACGGTGGGTGGGGCCTGGGCCGCGACATCCAAGGCCGCATTTCTGCATACCACCGCCAGTGGAACGGGTAGCGGGCTGGCTGTCTTCACCTTCGACGCCTTTACGGGAACCGGGACGCGCACCGGCACGCTGACCATCGCCGGTTTCACCTTGACGGTCACACAAGTAGGTACAAACTACGGGCAGGTGACTACGCCGGCCACGCTGGTGTCGTCGGGGCTGAATCGCCCTCACGGCGTGGCGGTGGACGGCTCCGGAAACGTCTATATAGCGGATACCAGCAATGGGGCGGTCAAGGAGTGGAACGCCGCGACACAAACGGTGAGCACGCTGGTGTCGTCGGGGTTGCTTAATCCTAGCGGTGTGGCGGTGGACGGTTCCGGCAACGTCTATATCGCGGATACCAGCAATGGGGCGGTCAAGGAGTGGAACGCTTCGACAAAGACGGTGAGCACGCTGGTGTCCTCGGGGCTGGGCCAGCCTTGGGGCGTGGCGCTGGACGGGTCCGGCAATGTCTATATAGCCGACACAACGAAGAACGCGATTTACGAATGGAACGCTACGACGCAGCAGGTGACCACGCTGGTGTCCTCGGGGATCAGCGGCGCCTCGGGCGTGGCCGTGGACATTTTGGGCAACGTCTACATTGGGGATTTCGGCCATGGCGCGATCAAGGTGTGGAACGCTACGACGCAGCAGGTGAGCACGCTGGTGTCCTCGGGCGTGGGCGAGCCTACCGGCGTGGCGGTGGATGGGTCCGGCAACGTCTACATCGCGGATGACTACGATTGGGCGCTCATGGAGTGGAACGCTGCGACGCAGCAGGTGAGCACGCTGGCTCCATCTGGTTCGATTCCCCTTTTCGGTGTGGCGGTGGACGGGTCCGGCAACGTCTTTACCGCGAATGCAAACACCAACGCGGTCGAGGAACTCCCCTACGCCTTCGTCGGGCCGGCCAGCTTCACCGAATCCGCGGCGGCCGGGTCCGATTCGTTGTTGCCGGTGCTGCCTGCCACACAGTCGCTCACCGGTATCTTCGCGCCCACCAGCGATTCGAGTTGGCTCACCATTGGGACGATCTCGAACGGCGTCGTGAGTTTCTCCTTTACCGCGAACACGGGCACCATCCCGCGCACGGCGAACATCACCATCCTGGGCCAGCAGATCGCGGTGACGCAGGCCGCAACTCAAAACATCACCTTCGGGACGCTGGCGGATCGGCCCTACGGCACCGCGCCATTTTCGATCAGCGCGACGGCCTCGTCGGGTCTTTTGGTGAGTTTCGCGTCGACGACCACATCCGTTTGCACAGTGTCGACTTCGACGCTGTCGGCTGGAGTGTCGAGCGCGACGGTGACACTGGCTGCCGTGGGCCAGTGTACGATCCAGGCCACGCAGGCCGGCAACACAAATTACACGGCAGCCACACCCGTCAGCCGGAGCTTCCAGGTGACGCAGGCGCAGCCAGGGCTCACTCTCAGCGCGCCCGCGGTGATATATGGCGCCGGCGCATCGGTCACCGTGACGGTGACGACGAGCCTGACGACGACGCCGACCGGCACGGTCACGCTGGCGGTGGACGGCGGGACGGGAGTGACGAAAACGCTGGGCGGCGGAGCCGCCACGTTCAGCCTGGGAATTCTTGCGGCGGGCATCCACACGCTGGGTGTGAGTTACTCGGGCGATACGGATTACCTCGCCATTTCAGCGACGCAGGCGGCAGCGCTGCTGGGGAATCCCACGCTGACGGTGACTAAGGCTGCCACGACGGTGACGCTCGGGGTGAATGGGCAGACCGTGACGGCGACGGTTTCGGTGACGCCGCCGGGTGCGGGCACGCCGACCGGTTCGGTGCAATTCCTGCGGGGCAGCACGGTGCTGGGTACGGTTCCTCTGAGCGGCTTGACGGCTAGCTTGGCGAACGTGACGCCCGGCGCGGTGACGGCGGTCTACTCAGGCGATGCGGATTTCAATGGCAGCACCTCGGGCGCGCTGTACGTGACGAGCTCCACGGTGACGGTCACGAGCAGCGCCAACCCGTCGGCATTGGGGCAGGCGGTGACCTTCACCGCGAACGTTTCGATTGTCGGCTCGCCATCGAGTGTCCCCACGGGGACGGTGCAGTTCCTGGATGGCGCGAAGCCGCTGGCGAGCGTCAACTTATCCAACGGTCAAGCCACTTATACGACCGCTTTGTTGGGCGGCGGATCGCATAACATCGTTGCGCAATACAGCGGCGATGGCACTTATCCGGCGGCGCAGGCGAGTTATAATCAGATGGTAAGTGCAGTGACTACGCTCGCGCTGACCGTTTCGCCGGCGGCGCCCGCGCTTGGACAGGCGGTGGTTGCGACTGCGACGGTGACCCCCACGACGGCGCCGGCCGGATTCGCGCCGCCGACCGGGCAAGTTACCTTTGTGCTGGGTGGCACGGCGTTCACGGCGGGCATGCCGGTGGGCACGGTTGTACTTAGTTCCGGGACGGCGGTAATCACGTTGACCGGGCTGGTCGCGGGAGGCAACGAGGTCACCGCGGAATACAGCGGCGACAGCACGTGGTCGGGGAGTTCCCGGACGATCGTGGTAACGGTGGCGCCGGGTACTAACACGCTGCTAGCCACTAACACGTCGGTCAACCTAGCGGTGGTCGGCGGCCAACTGGTCTTGTCGGCTGCGGTTACTTCGGTGACTCCGGGCGAGGGGATACCGACGGGCAGCGTGCAGTTTGTCAACACGGCGAACAACGCCGTGGTCGCTACGGCGAGTCTGTCGAACGGGAGTGCGGTGGTTACGGGGGCGTCGAATGCGGCGGCACAGCCAATTGAGGCGGTGTATTCGGGGGACGCTTACTTCCAGACCAGCACCTCAGCGGCGCTGCCGGCGGTGACCAATGCGGCGGCGGTGCTAACGGCGGTTTTTGCGCCGGACGAATTAGCCAGCCTGTATGGCGTCACAGGGCTGAGCGGAGATAGCACGGCTACACAGCCGCTGCCCACATCGCTGGGCGGGGCGACGGTGACGATCAGCGATAGCGCGGGCGTCTCGCGCCCGGCGCAGTTATGCGCTGTGTTCGCCTCCGCCAGCCAGATCAACTTCGCGATTCCGGCCGGGACGGCGACGGGGCTGGCCACACTGACGATTACGGTGCCGAATGGGGGGACACAGGGCACGGTGATTTTGATAGGAACCACGGCGCCCGGGATCTTCACCGCCAATATGACCGGGCAGGGTGTTTACGCCGGCCAGGTGGTTTACGGAAACCCGGACGGGAGCCAGAGCATCGCCAACGCGGCGGTGTGGGATGCGGCGGCGAATCAATACGATCCTAACCCGATCAACCTGGGTCCGGCCGGCGAGCAGGTCTTCCTGGTGCTGTACGGTACGGGGCTTCGCCATGCGGGCGCGCTGACTGCCAGCGAGAGCGGAGTCAGTTTGCCAGTAGCTTACTTTGGCGCCCAGTCACAATTTACGGGACTGGATCAGGTAAACCTGCAAGTGCCGCACAGCCTGGCGGGAGTGGGGTTAGTCAACCTGGTAGTCATGGTGGACGGTGCGCCAGCGAACACGGTGACGTTGAGTATCGAGTAGGCTGCGACTTACCTCACTCCCGTGGTGGCAGGACAGGCGATCGGTCTTGGTTGCCTGGCTTTGTGGGCATCGATTGCGCACCCTCGGTGGAGACTCTGAGACACGCGCCCGAAAAGCTCCGGGAGAGGCGTCGTGGGCAAGTTGGTGGGCGCTCCAAGCGGTCTCTAGGAGGGCCGCTTTCCACATCACCAAGGCCGCTACCGGCCGCACGCTGCATGGCGCGCCATTCTTGAGGGTGTTAATCTGAATCCTCCCAGCGGACCCCAAGAATGATAACCCAACGCAGATCCCGGGGATTAAGAACCTGACGGAAAACGTTCTCCCGGCCGCGTGACGGAGAGCGAGCCTGGCCAATTCGGCTGAAGCAGGAAACCGCCGTCACTCGTCCCGCAGCGCTCGCATCGGATCGATCCGCGAAGCATGGCGCGCCGGCGCCCACGCTGCCAGCGTCGTAATCGCTAAAAGCAGCAACGCGATGGCGGCGAAGATCCACGGGTTGACCTGGTCGAACGTGAGAAACCAGGTAGCCGAAGTCATCGCGCGGCAGGCAGCAACGCTCACTACCAGGCCGGCCGCGACCCCGATTGCCCCCAGCTTCAGCCCTTGACCTAACACCA
>CAZFOP010000072.1:0-11406 GCA_964520085.1 uncultured Solibacteraceae bacterium
AACATCAAGCGTACTAAAGAAACGGGCGGCCTGCGCTGGTGTTCGGTCTTGCACGGCCCGGATGCACCGGGTACCGGTTTCGGGAGTCGGTGGCGTCTTTGTCGACGCTTGGTTTTCACGTTTCTCCCCACGCACCCCGTTCCGAGACCTTGATGTTCCGACTTCCAAGAGCTAAGGTCCACATGGCTACCGATATTGCCCATTATCGCTAGCGGTCCGGCCGGGTGGTACTGGCCTTGGGCGCGCCGGCACCGCCGGGTGGCAACATTGGGCGCGGTGGGGCGCAGCCAGCGCGACGTGGGCGAACCTGGCGCGCCAGGGTGGCCAGTTTCGGTTGCTAACGGCGTTGTGCCGGGCCAGTTCGAGCACTGGGGCCAATGCTGTCTGCGCGGCGGGGTTTTGTAGGTGCCGTTCGAGGAGGATCTCCGAAGAAGTGAGGCGGATTTGGATGCAGCGCTGGGCGAAACGACTGTGCCCATTTTTGTGCCCACTCCCTGCATAGAGGCATTTCGCGCCGTTGCTAGTGCCCTCGCCAGAACCCCCTGGAACCGTTTGAAAACTAGCAACTTCGCGCAACCGTTAGCAATCGTTGGCAATGCCAGTAAGTTGCTGATAATACAAGGGCTATTGGCTTCGAACCAGTAGGCCGGGGGTTCGAGTCCCTCCGGGCGCACCAGTTTCCCCAGGCCGCATCCATCCGCGTCGCCGTCCCGGCTTTTCGTTACCCAGTTGTTCCGCTCGTCTCGCGCCGCGATACGTGTTCACCGCGTCGTAATATCGATCCAGTTATCATCCGCGTTGCGGTCGATCAGTTTGTTGTAGGGATCGATACCCGCCCTGGTAGGCGGCTGGTCGACGATTATTTCGAAGGTACGGCTTGGTTGCGTGAACCACTCCTTACTGAGATAGAGCGGTTTTTCTTCGTCCTTCTTGCCGGTGAACACGCCGATGTCGATGAGGTCGTGGAGGGGCATCGGAGATTCGTTGCCGCTGCCGTCGGACTTCAGTTTGCGAACCTGGACGGTGAGAGTGACTTTGTATTTGTGGTTCGCAATGGGTGTGACGGTGGCGGAGACAGCCTTGTTGTCGTAGAGGACGATATTCTCAAAGGCGTCGTCGATGTAGTATTGCAATTCGGCGGGGGTTTGAGCGCGCAGGGCTTCGACGAACTGGCGCGTATCGGGATATGGGCCCGACTGTGAATCGTCGGCGTTGGCGTAGCGATACTGCATCAGAAAGTTGTGCAGAGCGAGGTTGAGCTTGTCTTCCCCAATGAAATCGGCGAGAGTGTACATGACCTGGCCGCCTTTTTGATACCAGACGTAAGGCTCGTTCTGGACGAGAACGAGGGGACGCTCGCGGCGGGTTTCCCCGGCGCGACCGCGCAAATACCCGTCGAGCTCGTGCTTGAGAAAGCGGTGCATGTTTTCGCGGCCGTACTTCCGCTGCATGACCATGAGGGCGGAGTACTCGGCGAGTGTCTCGGCCATCATGTTGGAGCCTTCGACGCGGCCCCCGATGAGCTGATGCGCCCACCACTGATGGCCGAGCTCGTGCGCCGTGACGAAGTAAGTGAAGTCGATATCGGTGGGCTTCTCGACGCGGCCGATAAAGCCTATTCCTTCGGAAAAGGGAATGGTGTTGGGAAAAGACTGCGCGAACGTGCGGTAGCGCGGGTACTCAAGGATGCGGTATTGGCGGAACTGGAATGGGCTGAAGTTCTTTTCGTAATAGGCAAGGCCCGCCTTTGACGTACCGATCATGTCGTCGACGTCATAGACATGAGCTGGCGCGTGATAGACCTCGATGGCAATGGGGTTGGCGACACCCTGGTACATTTCCCGTTTCACGTTGTAGCGGGCGGAGACGTAAGCGAAAAAGTCCAACGTCTTGACGTTCCCCATGTCGTAAGAGAAATAGTGCCGGCCATTGGCGTGCCAGTCGCGGGTCAGGTAGCCGGGGGAAAGCGCAATCTGGTCGTCAAAGGTGCTGACCGTGGTGCGAAAGCCGATCCAATCCGCCTGCGGGCTGAACAGACTGGTGACGGAGCCGACCGGGTCGCCGCGATGCGGGAGAAGTTCCTGCTCGGGGAGGCGCTCTTCGCGGCGGCGGCGGGGATCGCCTAACTCGAGGCTTACATCGTAGCCGATGGTGGGAAAGTAACCGGAGTCGAAAAAGGTGCCGGAGTAGGCCAGTTCCGGACGCTCATTGCCGTCCTTAAAGCCGCGGCTGGCATAACCGACGTTGAAGGTCAGGTCGAGCTTTTCTCCCGGAGCAAGCGGCGTATCGAGCTGGTAAATGGTGTAAAGAGCGCGCGGGCTGGAAGAGACGATGTGGAACGGGCGGTCGAAGCGCACGTTGGAGACGGACTGCAGCGAGTTAGTGATGTGGACCTGGCCGATAGGCTGCGCCGTCTTGTTCTGCAGCACGAAGTGGCCGGTGCCGGAGAAGGAGCGGCGCGCCGGGAATATGTCGATGTTGGCGTCCACCGCGATGATTTTTGGTTGGGGCAGGCGCTCATACTTCTTGAAGCTGCGTTCGTAATTGGCGCTAATGTCGCGTCGATCCTGGGCGGTGAGGTACTCGTTGAGGACGTGTGAATTGTAAAAGTACCAAGCGCCGCTGCCGGCGGCGGCGATCAGGAAGAGTACCGCTGCGGGCATGAGGCGCGGGGCACGGTGCGCGGCCAGCCGGAAACGAGCCGGCCACGCGTCGTCGGCGCCGCGGCGGGCGAGCACGATGGAAAGTGTGGCGAGGACGCAGGCGATCGAGAGCCAGTAAGTGATGGACCAGAAGAGCGCGGGCACGAAGTGGCCGTAGCCATTCATGTCCGAGTAAGTGTAAGGCGGGGTGTTGCCGAAAAGATAGAGCGTGTTCTCCCACCCAAAGCTGTAGAGGATGGGAGTGATGACAAAGATACCGATGACAATACCGTGGCCGATGAACTTATTGGAAACCACGGTCTGGACGAAGAGTGCGAGCAGGGCGAAGGTAAGCACCTCGGGGAACGTGATTAAATACAGCTCCTTGGCGTATTGCGCGAGCTCATAGTTGTAATAACCCGCGATCGTCTGCATCAGAATGCCGCAGAGGCCGGTGACGGTGAGCAGGACGAGTTCGACAAAGCAAAGAGCGAAAAGCTTGGAAATCCAGTCGGTGGTCTCGGCAAAGGGCAGGGCATCGTGGATGCCGGCGAAGTGAGTGTCGCGCTCTCGCCAGATGAGTTCGGCGGCGTAGAGCGTGGCGACGATGTACAAGAAAAGGACGGCCCCACCTTCGACGGCTTGTAGCATCAGGTACGTTACTGGCCACACGTTCTGTTCGGAGAGGCGGCCCGCATAGTGGCCGTTGTTGATGGCGAGGCCAGCCATCAGGATGAGGAGGCCCCAGAAAGGGACTTCGCGCAGAATGTAGGAAATGCGCAGATGGGTGAGCGAGACGAGCTGCCTTGTGGTCGTCGCTATGCCGAAGACCTGGTGCGCGGCAGGGAGCTTTGCCGCAACCAGGCTGCGCCTCGGTTCGGCGGCCAGGTCGTGCACGCGGGCCAAGGCGGCGCGCTTGCCGCTGGAGCGGGCGGTCAGCGTCTCCACCGACATGGGGAAGAACCGCCAGAGCGCGGCGAGCGAGAGCAGGCCAACCGAACCCCAAAGCAGGCGGTTATACAGAAACACTCCGTTGGCGGAGTGCGGCGACCACGAGTACAGCAACGTATTGCGTTCGACGACGGTCCAGTAACGTGTGATGGCGTCGTGATACAGGAAACCAACAGGATCGAAGATCGCAGACCAGAAGTGTTCGAGCGAGCGCGTGCTGACAAAAATCGACATCCCGATGAGATAGAGCATGAAGATCGCCGCGCCCTGCAGATAAACGATGAAGATCTTCCGCGACAGGGCCGCAACCAGGAAGAAGAGAGAGCCCAGAAAGAAGATCTGAAAAACCACGATGGAGAAGAACGGCTGCAGATACCAGGCGATATGGTTGGGAGCGATGCGTGCGTGGTCGGCCCAGGGGGCCAGCGTGCCGAAGAACTCGCCGAAGAGCAGACCGGAGAAAGCGAAAACCGTGGCAACGAACGACCCGGCCCAACGGCCGCCGAGGTAGGCGACTTTCGAGATGGGCTTGGTGAAGAGGATCTGCACCGTGTCGCGCTGGAAATCGCGCAAAATGGAAGTGCCAAAGATCGCGGCGACGACGATGATGCCGAAGAAGCTGCTGCCGATATCGTTATAGATGTTGGCATAGGGACCGTTGAGCAGCACCTTGCCGTTGGAACTGCCAACCGGGCCGAAGTTCTCGGCGGCGATGTCGAGGAAGGCGTAGGCGAACCAGAGGGCGAAGTAAACGTAGGTGGAGAGACTCTTGAAGCGGAACTTCAGCTCGAAGATGAAGAATTCCTGGAACATGGTCATGTCGCAAGTCTCCTGTATCGATCAGTTCTTCGCCTGGCCTGCAAGGCTGAGGAAGTAGACGTCCTCGAGGCCGGACTCGACCGCCTGAAAGCCCTCGCCGGGACTCGAGCCGGCATAGACGCGGACCTCATGCAAGCCGCCGATCAGATGGGTGGAGACGACGTGGAAGACCGTTTCCAGGGCGCGCAACTCGTCGTCCGTGGCGACCACCTTGGACCAGATCTTTCCGCGCAGGCTTTCGAGCGCTTCGGCCGGAGCGCCTTCGAGAAGAAGCTCGCCGTTGGAAATGATGGCCATGCGAGGGCAGAGTTCGCGCACGTCGTCGACGATGTGGGTGGAGAGGATGACGGTGACATTGGAGCCGATGGCGCTGAGCAGATTTAGAAACCGGTTGCGCTCCGTGGGGTCGAGACCGGCGGTGGGCTCATCGACGATAATGAGCTTGGGGTTGGCGAGCAGGGCCTGGGCAATGCCGAAGCGCTGCTTCATTCCACCGGAGAAAGTGCTGAGTGCTTTCTTGCGTTCATTCCACAGGTTGGTCTGGTTCAGTATGGCTTCGACCATCTGCTTGCGCTCGGTCTTATTGGTGACTCCCTTCATGACCGCCAGGTGTTGCAGCATGTCGAGGGCCGACAGCTTCGGATACACGCCGAACTCCTGCGGCAGATAACCCAGCACCTTGCGCACCTCGTCCTTTTGGGTGAGCACGTTCAGCCCGTCGAGATCGATCGAGCCGGCGTCGGGGTCCTGCAAGGTAGCCACCGTGCGCATGAGCGAGCTCTTTCCTGCGCCGTTCGGGCCCAATAAGCCGAACATGAGATTGCCGATCGTGAGTGAGAGGTTCTTCAGTGCCTTCACGCCGTTCGGATACGTCTTGGATAGATTGGTTATCGTAAGTGCCAAGGGAATTACTCTCCGCCCTCGAAATTTCGGCCAGCTTCTCCCAGTCGGCTCTCCTCCGTTCCGCGCGCCAGCGGGACCTGCCCGAATCTTTCGATGATACCTCCGGTTGGGCCGGCTTACGTGGCGCAGGGAGACGGATACAGCCCAGCCGAAGTGGAAGCCCGAGCCAGAACAGTTTCCACGCGATTGGATCAACGCGCCGCGGCAACGTTGGCGGTGACCTGGACCGTTTTGCGGTCTCGGGCCGCGACCGATAGCGGCGCGGAGGTGCCGGCGGAATTCCGGACGAATTCCGCGTCCTCGATCTGGCCGGGCGGGATGGCTACCCACGCCGCCAGTCTGTAATCTCCGGGTGCCACGGAGCCGATGTAGAACCTGCCCTGCGCGTCCGCGGTA
Organism: uncultured Solibacteraceae bacterium; assembly: GCA_964520085.1. GTDB lineage: Bacteria > Acidobacteriota > Terriglobia > Bryobacterales > Bryobacteraceae > Bog-375. Next base: position 5,712 of record CAZFOP010000072.1, read on the forward strand.
CCCGTCCTCACCGCAGTCGAAGTTCCGCCCGCCGGCGCCAGCGCCACCAGCGCATTGGGAACCGGTTTGCCATGGAGGTCCACTACCGAGCCATCCACCTGCGCCGCTCCGGAACTGACGGTGATCTCCAGCAGGCCCTCAGTGCCGAAGTCGATGATGCGGCCTGTAATGGGCTGGCCGCCGTGCACGATGGACTTCCAATAGTAGTCCGGCCCGAGGTTATCGCCAATCTTGTAAGGGATGGGCGCCACGTTGCTCAGCGTGAGCGCCGTATCGCCCTCCATCACGTTCTGGGAAACCTGCGGGAGGCCGGCGATGGTCGGAACCAGACTGAAGTAGATCGGCCCGCGTGCGCCCTCCAGCTTGAAAGTGGCGCGGATTTCGCGATGGCCCTCCCGGTCTACCGTCAAACCGGCGATGTGCTTGTCACCGACCTCGATCGATTGGACGGCGTACCGGGAACTGGAGGAATCCCTTGCGATGAGATAGTAGGCTCCGGGCCTCACGCCTGAGAACTCGAACGCCCCCTCGGGCCCGCGAATCGCCGTGTGTTCAACCGGCGGGAATCCGTCGGGCGCCTTCTTCGGAACCAAGCGAAGAACGGACTTGCCGCCCGGCTCATCGCCAGCCAGTTTGCCGCGCAGCCGGACAGTGGGAACTCGCTGCATCTTCATGTCGATTCCCGGCAGTTCGGCTCCGGCGGCCACATTCACCAGCTTGGCCGATCTGGCCTCCGCGGCGTCCGGGTAGAACCGCGTGCGGTAAGTCATGTCCGGTTGCTCGGGCAAGGCTTGGTCGAAAACTGGTCCGAGGGCGCGGCTGCGGTAGGTGGCCCGCACCAGATAGCTGCCGGGCTGGAGGTTCGCGATACGGTACTCTCCGCGGTCGTCTGTGTCATTACCGCCCTCAACCCGCCACTGCCGCGCTTCGCCGTTTTCCATGTTGCGGAGCGCCGACACCCGCGCGTGCGCCAGAGGCTCGCCGTCTTCGTCCACGACCTTTCCCGTAATCACGGCTTGCGGCTCGATCTTCACCACCACATCGGTCAACCGCTGGCCATCGCCTACAACAGTGAGGTCCTCCGCGTTCGTGAAGTCGGGTGCCGGTGAAACGTGACCACGGGCCTGTGCAGTGATGCGGTAGAAACCGGGCTCGACATTGGGAATAGAGAAACGGCCGTGGTCGTCCGCCTCCCTGCTGGAGGGGCTGTCGTAGGCCGGAGAAGGCCGCATGTATCCGCCGCCAAAGGAGCCACCTCGATTGACTAACGTAACGGTCGAATTCTTCACCGGTGCGCCACTCTTGGAGTCCACAACCGTTCCGGCAATGCTACCCAGCGGCTGAATCGGCGGCAGCACAATATCAGCGAACTGCCGGGTCTCGGCGAGCGAAACCAGGGTGAGCTTCGTTATCTCGTGTGAGCCGGGGGCGAGTTTGATCGCCGTGATCTTGCCGGCGAAGTGCTTCAGTAACTCCGGCGTCAGCAAATTCATATCCATCGCCTCCCAGGCGATCGCCTGGTACTCGCCCGGTTTGACGCTCATGGCGAAATCGCCGCCCGCCCGCGCGCGGGACTGTTGGGGCCAACCGGAAGTGTCATCCGAGACCAGGGTTACTATGGCGCTGGGTACAGTTTTCCCGTTGGCATCTACCACCGTTCCGGCGAGCTCCGCCACGGCGGTGCTCAGAATAACTTCCAATTGCTCACCCGAGGTGAGGTCGACCCCCTCCGGCGGAACCGGCCGGCCGGCATAGCGGATTTCCTTCACATAGCAGGTCGACGGCAGGCCTTCCACTGCTACGCTCGCCGGGACAGGGGACACGTCCTTCAAAGTGAACTCCCGGCCGGCAATGCGCGCGGGCTCCGGAAACCTTCCCTGCGTCGGCGCCTGCCAGTTCAGCCGCACACGGGCATTCCCCAGATCCACCGGTGTCTTCTCTTCCACGGTGACGGTGCCTTGCACGTCCCGGGCAACGTCCAGCCGAAGAACGATGCCATCGATAGATTTGTCGGATACATCGATGGGCTTGACGGCAGCCATCGACTGTTTCGCGTTCGGATCGTTCCACTGAGAGATCAACAGATAGGAGCCCGGCAGAACGCCGCCGATCTCGAAAGTGCCGTCGCCTGACTGCATCGCGGACATCATGTTCCCGGAATAGTCGAATCGCATGGCGCCACGCGGAACCAGCGCGACAAACGGCATCATGCGGCCATTGAAGCTGCCAGTGCCGTTGCCGCCCGATGGCAAACCTTCCAAACGTCCCCGAATGCTCACGGTCTTGGCTTTCCGCAGCCGGATGTCGATTCCGCGGACCTCTACGCCCATCTCCACCTTCACCGCCGTGGCCGTGTTCGCATCGGGCGCGCTCGGGTAGTGAGTCGGAATATAGGCCAGCTCCGGCGCGCTTGGTAGCTGCCGGTCGGGATAGTACGGAGCGCTCATGTTGTTGCGCCAGGTGGCGCGAATCAAGTAGGTGCCGGGAGCGATGCTGGCAACGCGATATTCGCCGAGATCGTTGGTCTGGGCGTAACCCACCGTGTTCCACCCACCGCCCATTCGCCGCGATTCGTCATGGCGCAGGATGGTAACCTGGGCCCCTTGCACCGCCTCGCCGTCTTCATCGAGCACTTTCCCGGCGATCACTGCCTGTGGTATCAACTTCACGGTCACGCCCTTGAGGTCCTGGCCTCTCCCGAGAACCACCGCCGCATTCGGGAAACCCTGGTAGGGCATCGTCACGTATCCTGGGTGCTGGACGGTGATCTGATAATTCCCGGCGTCCAGGCCGCGGAAGGTGAAGCTGCCCTTCTCATCAGCTTCCGGCGTCGGACGAGCGTTCTCGGGACGCGGCTGATCCGGCCGAAAGAACGGCATCCAGCCTTGCATGGTGACAGTCGCCTTCTTGATTGGGGCGTTGGTCTTGGCATCGATCACCTGGCCCTCAATGCTGCCCTTCGCGGACACAGCCTGCCCGAACAACGCGGGACCGGCGGCGCACAGGCATACGAGTAGGAATGGCGCGTTCTTCATTCGTTCCTCCGCAACATAACCCGAGAACCGGTATAGCGGACGCAGGCGCTCATCGAGGGGCGACCAGCTTCCGGCTTTCTCCGGCCGGAATCAGCGTGAGAGTTACAGTTTGCCGCTCGCCGTCTGCCAGCGTCACGCTACTGGCCCTGGCGGCGAACGGCGCCAGCACATCCGAATCCTGGGCCCGCAGATACCGGGCGTCTTCCGGCGTTTCCCAGGCCAGAGCCTTATACCGGCCGGGCGCGACTGCATCGAAACTGAAATTGCCCTGTGCATCGGCCAGCGCGTTCCGCGCCGTAGGGATGCCGGCGTCCAATGGGATCAGTGTCACCTCGGCGTAGCCCGTCGGTTTACCCGCCGCGTCTATGACCGCGCCGGTCAAGCGAGCGCCGCCGGCAGCGAGTGCGATGGTGAACGACGCGTCCGATTCAACCGCGAAGCCCACTCCGCCAATCTCCCTGCCCCCCAGGCGAATCGAGCGGACGCAGTAACCCGGCGGAAGATTCTCCACCGCGATCGCGTAGTGGAGGGGCATCAGGGAATCGAAAACGAAAGTGGCATCCTCTTGCACCGTCGCGTGCGGCGTACAACAGGGGAGATCGAGCGGCAGCAACGTCACCGTGATTCCCTTCAACGCCGGCGCCCCGCCGCCTTCGACGTAAACCACTCCGCGCCCCTGGTGGCCCGGCGCGAGCTTCACAAACACCCCGTCCATGTCGCCGCGGACTTCCAGTTCCTGCATGGCTGCGAATTTCTGCCCCTTGTCGGCCGCGCTGAGGATGTAAGAGCCCGGAGGCACGCCCGCAAGTTCGAAGCGTCCCTGGAACGCGGAAACCAGGAAACCGGCCTGCGCGATGTCGGAAGGCCCCTCCTGGCGTGGGTTCAAGCCTATGGTCAGATCGCCGAGGGTCTTTCCGTCTGGCGCTAACACGCGGCCGCGGATCCGCGCCACCGGTCCTTTTCGCAGCGCGAAGTCGACCTTGCGGATTTCTCGCGAAGCGATCGTGATCCACTGCGCGGCTCGAAAGTCTGTCGTGTCGGGGAAGTAGAGCTGCGGAAAGCCCTTGGCGGACTGAGGTGGAGTTATGCGCAGCAGATAGCTGCCGGAAGGCACGCCTGCAATGCGATACTCGCCCCGGTCGTCTGTATGGGCGACCCCGGGACACAGGATGAAATGCGACCTGCGGCTCTCCCTGTAACTGCGGCGCAACACCCGCACAGTCGCGTCCTGTACCGGTGCGTCGGCTGGGTCCCGCACCGTACCAGTGAGGACGGCGGCGGGTTCCAGCTTCAATGCCACACCCTTCACCGGTTGGCCAGCGGCAACAGCCACAAGCTCCACCGCGCGTGTCTCGTGGCTCCAGTTCGAAGCGGCATACCCGTTCCGGGTTGCCAGGATGTCGTAGTTGCCGGTATCCAGCCCGGAGAACGCGAAGCGGCCATCCCGATCCGTCTCGGTGCGAAGGGTTGTCGTCGCGGAAAGGGGCCGATCGCGCATTCCCAAATACGTGACGGCAAAAGGACCCGACAGCGTCACCACCGCGTTTCGCAAGGGAGCGTTCGTATCTGTGGCAACGACCATGCCTTCGATGGTTCCCGTTCCCTCTTTGCCAAAGACCGCCGTCGTCAGGCAGAAAACCGCGGAAAGACCCAAGACGAGTATGGACTTCATGGCCATCTCCAGATACTAGTCAAACATGTTTGAAAATTTGATTCCACCGGTCGCCTGACCGAAGATTAACTTGCCAACACCGGATCGTAGAAGCGGCGTCCGATGGAACTTTTCGCCGAGCTGACCTGCAGCCTGCTCTACTCGGTATACCACTGTTTGATCGCGCCGTCATCCATGGGCACCCGGTACGGATGGAATCGGTTTCGCTGTGGTCTGCGCAAAATCAATTCGCATGGCCTTGGTCGAGCGGGACGGCAAACGCTACGCCTGTCGGCCGATTCGCAAGGGAATCCAGGTTGCCCACACCTTTGTGTCATGCCACCGGCAGTTGTGCGGCCCCCTTTCAACAGACTTTTTCAACGCCAATCCAACGGCGATGCTCACTCCGAAAGTGAGCTGGAAGCTACGTGCCCAAGAGCCATTCTTGGTGTGCCTCATCGATGAGATCGTTAAGCTCCAGTATGGTTTTCGAAAAGTCGGCACTTCGTTCTCCCAATGGTTTGCAGGTTGTTACAGCGGGGCGTTCACTGTGTTTACCATTGAGTGCGATGCCTTCTATCTTGTGTTCAAGAGCTTCATATTGCGCTTGTAGCGTAGCGCAAGTGCTGGCTGCCTGCTCCAGTTTCCCTCTGGCGTATCTGTGCTCCGCGGACTCATCGGGCTGCAATGCGGGAAGATTGTTTACGCAACCAATCCCCTCGACATAATGTTTGTCTGGTGCGCAGGTTTGCCCGGCCAGCCAACCCCCAGCGAACATCGTCAGCATCAATAGGCGTTTCATCGTCTGCCTCTTCGGCTAAAACGCAACGCAGTCGTGTGTGTAGAGCGCCAGGTCCGAGTTGCGGCGTGCTGCGTGTATTTCGGACCTCAGCATCCCGAAATCTAGCCTTGCGGTTCGGCAAAAGCAAGGGGCGCTCTGGAGAACCCACGCCAGGAAGCTGTGAAACAATCAAACATTTCTCTTGAATTCTGTATCAAGGTCCGTAAA
>CAZFOP010000073.1:0-11377 GCA_964520085.1 uncultured Solibacteraceae bacterium
TGTAAAGACGGCGCGCCAATGATACTCGTTACTATTTAGGCCGCGCTGCACTAGTGGCTTACCGCCGCGTGCCCGTGCCGTTTGGGTTGTGGTTCCAGTGGCCGAGGGTTCGAATCGATTCGCGCACCCAATGAAATCGATCTCCGGGAATCCTAATCCCCCCTTCCAAGAGCATCTCTCTCCGTGCACGCAATAGCCCTAATTGGCTGGCAACTTCCGGGCTGGCAGAGGGGTAGGGACGTTATAATGCGAAGCGAGTGGGCCGGCCGCGACCCTGGCCACGCCGGGAACCCGCGCCGCCGGGTTTGTCGCGCAGGGAGAGTATTGTGCGCACGTGGACGTTTCTTGTGTTCGCAACCGCGCTGGCCGCGCGGGCGCAGACCGGCGAGGTCACCACTCGCGAGGAGACGCCCACGTTTCAATCGAGCGTGAGCCTGGTGCGCGTTCCGGTGGTAGTGCGGGACAAGCAGAGACACGCCGTTGGCAGCTTCCAAAAGGCGGATTTTCAGCTTACCGATCACGGCAAGCCGCAGTACATTTCGCAATTCGCCATCGAGGGCGGCGCGGTAGCCAAACCGGCGGCGAAACCAGCGCAACCGGAGACGCCGTCCAACCTCGCTGGCGAAGCCCCCAAGCTGGTGGCGCCCACGCGCTTCGTCGCCTATGTCTTCGACGACCTGCACCTCAGCATGGGAGACCTCGCGAGCGTCCGCGTGGCCGCCTTGAAGCACATCGAAAAGGGGGTCCCGCCGCAGGAGCGCATTGCCCTCTTGACGCTCTCCGGCCGGGTGCTGCTCCCATTCACCGACGATATCGAGAAGTTCCGCGAGACGCTGATGAAGGTCACGCCGGTTCCGCCGATGAGTCAGGCCTTCCCGCCCGCCAGGCTCTACATCGCGGAGCAGTACGTCATGCATACTCGCGATGACATATTGCAGTTGCAGACCGCTATAACCGCAGGCTGTCTCGAACTGCCAATGGGCACCACGACCCAGCAGATCGCCGCGGCCACACTCACACAAGTCGGCAACGAAGGCCTGCGGCAAGCCAACGAGGCCTTCCGGGTCCTGAACACCATAACGGGGCTGCTTGCCGCGATGCCGGGGGATCGGATCATGGTTCTGGTTTCGCCCGGCGTGTACGTGCCCGACGAGTCGGAGAAGCGGCTCAACGAAGTCATCGACCGCGCCACCCGCGCCGGCGTTGTGGTTAACTCCCTGGACGCGCGCGGCGTATCCACCGTTGACGTGAGCGGCGAGGTTCCCGGCTGCAGCAAAGTGCGCGCCAACGTCTCGCAGGAACTCGCGAAGTTCGACCGTGAAGAGGCGCTGTTTCAGGGCACGGTCCTCGAAACCCTGGCATCTTCGACCGGCGGCACTCGCGCCGCCCAGAACGATTTCGCGGCCGAATTCGACCGGCTGGCCAATCCGCCCGAATACATCTATTATTTGGGTTTCTATCCGAAGGATCTGAAACCTGACGGGAAGTTTCACGACATCAAGGTGACGCTGGGGGCTGCCAAGGGGCTGACGGTCACGGCGCGCAACGGCTACTGGGCGCCATCGCATGAGGAAGACGCCGCTGCCACGGCCACGCGGGAAATCAGCGAGGCGGTGTTCTCCCGCGACGAGATGCGCGATCTGCCTATCGATGTCAGCACCGAGTTTTACAAAACCACGGAAGAGGACGCCAAGCTGAGAGTCGTTTCCCATCTCGATATCGGGCAGATTCACTTGCGCAAGCAGGACGACCGGAACCGGAACGACGTGACGCTGGTGTGCGCGCTATTCGATCGCAACGGCAACTTCGTCAAGGGAAGTCAGACGGTGGTGGAGATTCGCCTGAGGGACGAGAGCCTGGACCGCCAGCGTGCCCGCGGCGTAACCGTGGATCACGAATTCGATGTCAAGACCGGCGATTACCTGATACGGGTGGTTGCGCGCGACGCGGACGGCCGCCAAATGGCGGCCGTCAATGGAGTAGTGGAGATCCCATGAATACAACTGAGAGCAATCGATCGCTATACGCCGGCCGCATTGCCTATGCGGCCCTGCTACTGTTCCTGTCGGTGCCGATGGCGGCACAGACGGGCGAATCCGGCTCCGCCGGTACGAGCGAGCTGAGAATCAAGACCGAGACGCGCCTGGTGCTGGTGGACGCGGTGGTCACCGCCAAGAAAGACGAGCCTGTCGGCAGCCTGACGGCGAAGGATTTCCACGTCTTCGAAGATGGCAAGGAACAGCCCATCACGGCTTTTCAGACTCACGCCGGAGCCGCGATTGCGGAAATGAGCCAGCAACAGCACCTCGTCCTGCTGTTCGATGGGCGTTCCAACGACGATCCGATCTGGATCGAACAGGCCGCCGAGAAATTCGTCGCCGACAATGCCGGACCCAACCGGCTGATGGCGGTCGCTTATTACGACGGGGGATGCATGACCATCGCCGCCCAATTCACCGCCGACGTCGACCAGCTTCGTCACGCACTGAGCGACTGGTCCAAGACGCGCCGCTGCCCGCCCACGCCCGATCCGCAAGGCTACCACCGGGCGGAGAAGTACTCGATGTTGGCGGCGGATCTGGCCCGGGCGCCGGGCCACAAGGTGGTGGCGCTGTTCACCGCCCGTACGGCTCGGCAGCCGGCCGCCTCCGACATCGACCAAGGCCCAACCACGGGGCGGTTTGGTGGAGGGCAGGACAACGGACTGGGGGCTCCTACCCAGGTGGTTGGGGCGAGTCCCCGAAATCCGAGGACGAACGCAGCGACAAACGACGCCGCTTTGGTAGCGCTATTCGATCCGAAGGGGATGCTGCTCGAGTTTCGCAAGGCGGATGTGTCGGTGTATGCGGTGGAGGGGCAGAGCGGAGCCAAGTCTCCAGCCTGGGCGATCACCCTGGCCGAAAAGACCGGCGGCCATGAGCTAAACCGTGGCAACGACGTGATCGGTGCGTTCGCTCTGCTGGCCCGCGAGCAGGACCAAGCTTACACACTCGGCTACGCGCCGCCGGATTCGCCGGAGGGTAGCTGCCATACGCTGAAGGTCACCGTCGACCAGCCCAAAGTGAAAGTGCGTGGGCGCGATCTGTATTGCAACGTCCCCGAGGCGACGCTGACAATAAACAAGTCTCGATACACAGCATTGGAGAGTCTGGCTGCGACGCCGCAGGCGGGCAACACGGCGGCGTCGGTGTCCTTGCCGTTCTTCTACGAAGACAGCGGCGCGGCGCGAATCAACCTGGTTCTCGAGATTCCGGCGCCGGTTTTCGAGCTTGCGGAGGTGTCCGGTAAGCAGCGGGCTTCGATGGACGTGCTGGGGCTGGCGTACAACTCCGATGGCAACGTGGCGGCGCGGTTCAGCGATACGGCGAAATACTCTTTCGACAACCGCCAGCAATTCGACGAATCTTTGCGGCACCCGCTGCGCTACGAACACCAGTTCAGAATCGCTCCGGGTAATTACAAGTACAAGCTGATCTTCCGCACGGGCAAGGACCACTTCGGCGTGGTGGAAACGCCGCTGGTGGTCGATCCTTACCATCTCGCGCAGCTCGGATTGAGCGCGATCGCCCTCAGCCACGACGTGCAGCCGATAACGCAGGACACCGCGCAGATGGATCTACGGACGGGAGAAAAGCCGCTGGTCTTCAATCGCAAACGGATCACGGTCGCCGGCTCGGATCTATTGCCGAAAACCGGCATCGGCGAAGCCTATTTCGAGGTTTACATGCCGCCAGCCAAAGGTGCCGTACCGGTCAGTTTGACCATGCGCCTGCGACTGTTCGATGTGCCAGGCAACCAGCAGGTGGACGATTCGGGCGACATCGATTTGAGCGCGCTGGCTGTATCCGGTGTCCGGACGATTCCAGTAGGGCTCAAATTGCCAATCGCAACGATAGCCGCCGGAACCTATCGGGCGGAAATTACGGTGAGAGATTCCGCCGGCGGCGAAGCGGCGCGCAGCGTGCAATTGCGCGTGGAATAGAAGCGGAGGCGGGACAGACGATCGGTTTTTGTCGTCGACCTGTCGGGCTTGGGCGAGGCAGGGCAGGCCACCGAAACCGATGGCCTGTCCTACCTGCATCACCATCAGAACTTCAAGTGCAGAGCCACCTGCATAATGCGTGGGTCGGCCGTGGTGGAAACCTGGCCGAAGCTCTGGTCGCCGATGTTGGTATCGGGGTTGAGGAATTCCACATTGTTGAAGACGTTGAAGGCGTCAACACGGAATTCCAACTCGGTAGCCTCACGAAGCCGGAAGACTTTGGCTATCGAAAGGTTGGCGTTGAATGCGCCGGGGCCGCGTAGCACGTTGCGGCCGAGCGTACCGTAGGTGAACTGACCCAGCAGAGTAGCTGGGTCCACCGACGAAGCTTCATTGTTGAGCGCCACTTCGCGCGCGTTGGAGAAACTGTTCGGATTGAACCAGAAATTGCCGCTTTGTGCTCCCGCGCTGGTGGTGGTAATGTTGACGGTCTGGTAGGTTCCCGGGGTCAGGTACTGAACCGGCGCCACTAAGTCGGAGCGCACCACTTGAATATCGCCGGCGCCGGATGGACCGGGGCTAGAGACGGACGACGTCGCGCCCGGGCTCGCCATGACGTCCAGCGGGAAGCCCGAGCGCCAGGTGACAATTGGGTACAGGGTCCATCCCTTGGTGAGCCAGCGCGCGTGCGAGCTCAACTTCTCAAACGGCAACTCCCAGCCGCCCGATAGCGAAAGGAACTGCCGGATATCGGCGTCGCTGGAGGCCCAGAACTGGTTGTGGTTGGCGGCGGGCACGAAGTTGTTGCGCTGGCGGTAGCCGGATTCGTTATCGAGCGTGTGCGACCAGGTGTAGGCCAGCGTAAAGAACGTGTTGCCGAAGCGGGAATTTGACAGACGCTTCGTCAAATCCGTTTGCAGCGCGTTGTAATTGGCGCGGCCGATATTCTGAAACTCGTTCATGAAGCTGAAATCGCTGTGATCGCCGCTAAGCCCGGGTGCCACGTCCAGAATGCGGGTGCTGGCGCCGGGCTGGAACGGGTCGATGTCGGTCAACCCGGTAAGGCCGTGCGTGATGTAACCGATGTATCCGGCCTCGAGCGTCAGGTTGTTGGCGAACTGTTGCTGGAGAGAGACGTTGTACTGGTAAATGCGCGGCGTCTTGAGATTGGGATCCACGAAGAAAGGATTGGCACCGCCGACGGGCAGGTCGCCAGCATCGACAAAATTCACGTCGTGGTTGACGGGCTTGGATGGGAACGGATTGACTGCGCCCGCGGCGCCGAACGGATCCGACAAAATGCCGGGGTCGGAAGTGAACCCAGCGGAAGGCGCGCTGAAGGTCAGGTACGCCGAGCCGAAGAACGGGCTCTGCCCATTGAACTGCAAGTTGTCCTCGGCTTTCAGAATGTCATAAAAGACGCCGAATCCGCCGCGCACACTGGTCTTGGCGTTGCCAAAGACATCCCAGGCGGCGCCCACGCGCGGAGCGAAGTTGGTGCGGTCCGGCCAGTTCGAACCACGCGGAGCGTCCTTGTCGCCCGGGAAGAGCAGCCCCAGCGGAGCGCCCGGAAACACGGTGGATTGTTGGCCCGGAACGAAGGTGAACGAGCGGCCCTGCGTGTCGTACTTGGGCTGATTGTATTCATAGCGCAAACCGTAATTCAGGGTGAGGCGCGGATTGATCTTCCATGCGTCCTGCACGTAACCGGCGAAGGAATGGGAGCGGATGTTGGTGGGCGCGTTGGGATACTCCTGGAAATCGTCGGGCAGGCCCATCAGGAAGTCGGCCAGATCGTTGCCGGAACCAATCAGCGTTGATGGACCGTAGAAGTCGAATTCGCCGTTCAGGTAATAGCCGTAGATCATCGCGTCGCGATACGACGAGAAAAGAAAGCCGCCTTTCAGCAAGTGGCTGCCGCGGTTCCAGGAGAAATCGTCGGTGAAGGTGAGCGTGTTATCGACGATGTTGGCCGGGCCGAAGGGATTGTAGCCGGCGAACAAGGTGCTGCCTTCCAGATTGATATTGGGCGGCCCATCCACCAGATCCGGGGTGATGCCAACGCCCAGCGCCGACGGGCTGGGCTGCGTGCCAATGGGATAGTTCTGCTTGTTGTTATTCCGCTGCGCGGTGAACCGGGCCACGTTGATGGTAGCGGGCGAAAAGCTGTGTGTGTAACCGACGTTGCCCATATACGCCGCGACGTCGTCGGACACCGGAAAGCCATTCACCGTGGTGGCGCCCGAAGAGCCGGAGAACGGAACCGTGGTCGGGTTATCCTGAGCCCCGAAGGTGGCGCTCAAGGTGTCGCGCGAGCCCATGTTGTAATCGATCTTGCCCAAATATTCGGCGTGGTTGGCGCGCGCCGCGGCCTGGGGAAATACATAACCCGCCGCCGCGGTGGGGATCAGGCCGTCCTTGAAGTAGTTGAGAGCCACCGGGCTGATGCGGCTCGGATCGATGACGCCTTCGCCGGCGAGCGTGGGGCTGGGCTGAAAATACGGGTTCGCCTGCAGAAACTGGACCACCGTTGGATCCGGACCGCCGCTTACGGATTGCGAAAAGTTGCCCTGCGCCTCAAGCGGCGTGAAGGTGGTGATTTTGCCGGCTTGCGAGTTGGCGTTCTGTTTCTGGCCCTCATAGGCGAAGAAGAAGAAGAGCTTGTTGCGGCCATCCACCACATGAGGCAGATACACCGGCCCACCCACCGTGCCACCGTACTGGTTGCGTTTCAGGATCTGGCGTGCGACGCCCTGTTCGTTATTGAAAAAGGTGTTGGCATCCAGGTCTTCGTTGCGAAGATAGTCGAACGCCGTGCCGTGGACGGTGTTGGTACCGCTCTTGATCACCATGCTGACTATGCCGCCGCCGCCGCGGCCGTATTCGGCGGCGTAGTTGCTCTGCAGCACGCGGAATTCGGCCACCGCATCGGGATTCGGGTTGATCACGATGTCATTATTGATGAGGTGGTTGTTCAGACCGCCATCGAGCAGATAGGTCACCGAATCGGAACGCCCGCCACCAATGCTATAGGATCCGGCCTGCCGCGATGCGTCGCTATCCTTCGGGGTGACGCCGGGCTGGGTGGCGAGCAGGTCGAGCGTGTTGCGCCCGTTCAACGGCAATTCCTCGATCGCGATGCCGCTGACCGTGGCGCCGACAGTGGAGTTCTCGGTTTCCACCGCGCTGGCGCCGCCTTCCACGGTAACCACGTCCTTGACGGCGCCCACCTGCAGCGCGAGGTCGATGTGCAGCGTCTGGTTGATTTCGAGCGAGTTCTTGGCGGATACCACCATGCGCGAGAATCCGGCCGCTTCGGCGGCCACTTCGTAGCGGCCAATCGGCAACTCCAGCACCTGGTAGTAGCCCTGTTTGTCGGTTGAGGTGTGGCGGGCAACCTGCGTACCGGTATTCGTAACGGTTACCGTGGCGCCGGCGACAACGGCGCCGCTCGAATCGGAGACGATGCCGACAATCTTGCCGGTGGTGTCTTGCGCCAAAACAGGGAACCAGGCCAGCGTGAGAGCGCAGATCGCGTATCGGAATCTGGAAATGGCTGCTGCGGATAATCGCATCTTCTTACCTCTAGTGGTGTGGATATGCGGGAATCGCCCGGTCGGGATCGCTCATTTATTCTCTCTTCCTCAGAGATCGCGGATACGAAAACAGGCCGGCCGCTGATATCGTGCCGCGTGAGATGGCACACTCACACGGCCGTATGAGGCGATGCCGGACGACGGCGTGGTCGCCTGCGGACAATTCGAGGGTATAGTATCACGATTGCAACCAGCCCAACATGGTGCGGACATCCTTGCCGGCCGCAGACCCAGGTGCAGTCGCTTGCTTGCACGGAACCGAAACCGCACTGCGGATTCCGGTCGCGCGCCCGCCGTCTCTCCGCACGCCGCTATAATATCGCTGGTGACCCGTCGTTTCTCCGTTCCGGCGCGGCTCGGGCTTGCGCTGCTGTTCTTTTTCGCGCTGGATGCGCTGGCGTTTCGCACCGGTTGGTACGTCTCGATCCTCGAACCCAATTCCACCGCTGGATTCCTCGAAACGTATCTCAACATCGAAGCGCGGCGCCCCGTCGGCCGCTACCGGCAGGTGGTGGCCGTGGGCGATTCCCGCATGGGGCTCAAGAGCCGCGTCGCCAACCTGCTCACCGGCAACACAGGCTGCGCGTTCGGCACTATCTCGGTGCCTGGCACCACGCCCCGCTGCTGGTATTACATGCTGCGCGAGATCGATCCGGACTGCGATCGCTACGATGCCATTCTGGTTCCGCTCGACAGCTACGACGACCGCAACTGGGAGAACATGGCCGATCGCGATCTGGACATCAACTACCTGACGCCGCTGCTGCGCGTGGCGGACCTGCCGCGGTTCGTCCTCTCCTATCCGGGTTGGTCCAACCGCGCGCACGCAGCCGAAGCGGTTCTTCTCAAGGGCCTCGTTTACCAGCACGACTTTCAGGCCTTTCTGGAACATCCGCGCACGCGCCTCGAGTATGTGCGCTTGCAGGAGGAGCATGCGCGGGAATGGTATTACAACGCGGTTTGGGAGCGGCACAGCCTGGCCGGCATGAGCGTGGATTGGAACACGAAGACGGCCGTGCTTCCCGCCTGGCTGACGCCCGAGAAGCGCTACGAAATTGAGCACACGCTACTCGACGATCCGCCGCCGGATTCGCCCGATTACGCCCGCTACCGGCGCAAGTGGCTGGGCGCCATCCTGGACCGTTACCGCGGCTCGCGCACGCGGTTCCTCTTCCTGCGGCTGCCGCGCGGGCCGGTGGTGCGGCCCGATCCGCTGCCGCCGGACCCGTCGAGCTCGATCCGCCAGTTTGCCGCCGCCGGCCGCGTCGAACTTTTGCCCGAGCATCTGTTCGACTCGCTAGAGCGACCCGAGCTATTCGGCGACGCGCTCCACGTCAATGAAGAAGGCGGTTACCAGTTTTCCATCATGCTGGCCAGCGAAGTCGGCCGCGTGCTCGCCGTCGCCCCGGGTGCCCGCTAATGCTCTTCCATACGCCGCAATTCTTCGCGTTTTTCGTGGTGGTGCTGGTGCTGTTCTATGCGCTACCCCGCCCCGCCGCCCGCTGGATTCTGCTCGCCGCCAGCTATTTCTTCTACATGTGTTGGAACGCGAAGTTCGTGCTATTGATCCTCGTCCTCACCGCCATCGACTACACGGCGGCCATGTGGATGCGGCGCCTTCCCGCCGGGCCCAAGCGCAGAGCCGCCCTGGTGATGAGTCTGGCCGCCAACCTCGGTTTCCTGGGCTTCTTTAAGTACTACAATTTCCTGGCCGGCAACCTGGCGTGGGTGCTGACGCGGCCGCTCGATGCCTTCGCGCTGCACATCATCCTACCGATGGGCATCAGCTTCCACACGTTCCAGAGCATGTCTTACGTGATCGACGTCTATCGCGGCGAGCAGGGAGTGATCACGGACGTCGTCGACTACGCCCTCTACATCGCGTTCTTCCCGCAACTGGTGGCCGGCCCCATCGTGCGCGCGCGGCATTTCTTCGCTGACCTCTACAACTGGCGCGCGCCGGAAGCGCGGGAGATTCTGCGCGGCACGCTGCTGGTAGTTTTTGGCCTGCTCAAGAAGCTTGCCATCGCCGACCAATTCGCGCGCCTTGCCGATGTTTTCTTTCGCGACCCCGCCGCGCATCCGGGCTGGCTCGCAGCCTGGAGCGGCGTGATTGCGTTTTCCATCCAGATATTCTTCGATTTCTCCGGCTACACCGATATGGCCATCGGCCTGGCGCAGATCCTCGGCTTTCATTTCCCCGAGAACTTCCGCCGCCCCTACCTGGCCCGCAGCATCACCGAGTTCTGGCGCCGGTGGCACATCTCGCTCTCCACCTGGCTGCGCGACTACCTGTACATTCCGCTCGGCGGCAATCGCCACGGGCGCTGGCAGACCTACCGCAATTTGATGCTCACCATGTTGCTCGGCGGCCTGTGGCACGGGGCGAGTTGGAACTTCGTCATCTGGGGCGGTTATCACGGCGCGCTGCTCGCGGTCGAGCGCCTGCTCGGCGTCCGCGAGCGCCAGCACTGGTCGCTCCTCGATCCACTGCGCGCCGCGTTCACCTTCGCGCTCGCTTCGATCGGTTGGATATTCTTCCGCGCCGCGACCCTCCACGACAGCCTCTATATCCTGAGCCGCCTGTTCAGCGGTCCGCACGGCCACATCCTTTGGTGGCACTGGCAACTCTGGTTCGTGCTAGCGGCGCTGGTGCTGGCCGTGCTCGAAGAGAGCTATGGTTGGTTTGAGCGTTTACCGGAGGCGCCGGCCTGGGCCTACGCTTCCGCCATTGCGGTCATTCTGTTCTGTCTGGAACTGATCGGCTTCACCGGCCGCGCCGTCCCGTTCGTTTACTTTCAGTTTTGAGAAACAGACACCCAGGCGCTGGCCGCCATGCCCTGTGCTGTTAAAATGAACGCTTCATGTCTAGGTTGACGATGTCGCTTCTGGCGCTGTCCTTAGCGGTGGGTGCGCCGCTTGCGGGCCAGCAGGTTCCTCGCAATGCGGGTGAGTGGACCATCCAAATTCCGAATGGTGAGCCGATTTCGCTTGCCCACTACAAGGGCAAGCCGGTGGTGCTCGCGTTCATCCTCACTACGTGTCCGCATTGCCGGCACGCGGTGGAACTGTTGAACAAATTGCAGCCGGAGTATGCGAAGCGCGGCCTGGCCATCGTGGCCTCGGCCATCGATCGCGACGCGGCGTCCGCGGTACCCGTGTTCGTCAAATACATGCACCCGCTGTTTCCGGTTGGCTTTGACGAACCCAACTCCGTGCTGACCTTCGCGGGCTATTCGCCCACCCGTTTGCCTCGCATGCCGATTCTGCTCTTCATCGACCGTCAGGGCATAGTGCGGGAGCAACACGACGGCGCCGAATCGGTTTACTTTGGCGACCAAGAGGAGCAAAACCTGCGTAAGTCGACGGACGCCCTGCTGGCCCCCTCGAAACCGGCGCCTGGAAAAGCCGCGCCGCCGAAAAAGACCTCCGCCCAGCCGAAGCCGTGAGGGATCGGTCTTGCCCCGTATTGTGCGAGCCTCAACAATCCGTTATTCGGGTCCTGTACGCCGCAGCGCGCGCAGATCGATACCGAGCGCTTGGCATTTCTTATAGAGATGGCTGCGCTCCAGACCGAGTGCCTTGGCGGTGTCGGTCATGCGTTGGCCGTGCCGCTTCAACTCATCCAGGATTTGGTTGCGCTCGAAACCATCCACGCGCTGGGCCAGAGTGCAGGCGGATAACGGCGCGCTAGCCGCCGCTGGCGCACCGCCGAGTGCGGGCAGTGCCAGCCGCACAGCCGCCGCATCCACCGGGCCATCGGCCAGCAGCAGCAGCCGCTCCACCACGTTGCGCAGCT
>CAZFOP010000074.1:0-11372 GCA_964520085.1 uncultured Solibacteraceae bacterium
GGCGCAGCGCTGGGGTGTGGGAGTGGTGGTGGGCATTCCGCTGCTCGGCACGTTTCTGGTGATCGCGCTGCTGGTGCTGATCTGGCTGGAATCCAAGGTTACCGGCCGATGACAGCCGCGCGTTTCCTGCTGGCGCTGAGCTTGGCCGCTCCCGGCTATGCCGCCGACTTGGCTCGCGCCATCGACCCGCTCCTGGCGCCATCTCCGGCCGCCCGCGGCGCCTTCTGGGGAATCCAGGTCGTCGATCTGAAGACCGGCCGCACTCTCTATCAACACAATGCCGACCATCTCTTCGTGCCGGCATCCAACACCAAGCTGTTTACCACGGCACTTGCCCTCCAGCGTCTCGGGCCGCAATTCACCTTCGAGACGCGCGTGACGGCAGACCGTCCGCCGGATGCGGACGGCTGCATTCGCGGCGCGCTGCGCTTGGTGGGCGGCGGCGATCCGAACCTATCCGCACGCGCCGTCCCTTATCAGCCCGAGCCGGCCGGTGCGGCGCCGTCGCCGGCAAACTCACTGGCGGCGCTGGCGGAGCTTGCCGATCAGGTTGCCTCCAAAGGCGTGAAATGCATCGATGGCGACATCGTTGGCGATGACACCTGGTACATCTGGGAGCCTTACGCCGAGGATTGGAGCATCGACGATCCGACCCACGATTACGGCGCCGCGGTTTCCGCGATTGCGGTCCACGACAACACAGTCACCGTCGCTGTTTCGCCCGGCGCGCGCGAGGGCGACCCGGCGGCGATTGCGGTCGATCCCGCAGTCGAGTATTACGCCATCGACAACCGCATCCGCACCGTGGCCGCGGGCGGGGCGGCCGCGGAAAGCTCCATCCATGTTCATCGCGCCCCCGGCAGCCTGGAGGTGGAACTATCGGGAGCGATTTCGCTCGGCGCGCCGGCACAGCTTCAGGCGCTGGGCATCGAGGATCCGGCCGAGTATGCCGCGCTGGCGCTGCGGCAATTGCTCGAAGAGCGCGGAATCGCGGTGTACGGCGACGCGGTCGCGCGGCACTCGCGGCCCGGCGAAACGGCCGAGGCGCCAGCCGCCGAGGGCGGCGACGTGATACTCGCGCGGCATGTTTCCGCCCCGCTGGTGGAAGATCTGCGCATCATCGACAAGGTCAGCCAGAACCTGCACGCCGAATTGGCCCTGCGTGCCGTGGGACGCGCGCGCCGGAATGAGGGCAGCCGAGCCGCCGGCATCGAAGAACTGCACGAATTCCTCGCCGAAGCTGGCATCGCCGATACCTCCTTCAACATCGAAGATGGCTCCGGACTTTCACGCCCCAATTTGGTGACCCCAGCGGCGGTGGTGAGGCTGCTGCGTTTCATGTACGACACGCCCGCGCGCGACACCTGGATTTCCTTACTCCCCGTTGCCGGCAAGGATGGCACGCTCGCCCGCCGCTTCGATGCCACTCCCGCCACCGGCCGCATCCACGCCAAAACCGGCACGATGGCTCATGTGAATGCGCTCTCCGGCTACGCCCGTCGGCGTGACGGCAGTTGGGTAGCGTTCTCCATTCTGGTGAATAACTCCAACCAGAGCGCCGCCGTCGTGCGCGCCGTGATGGACAAGATTGCTATCCTGATAGTGAAGTGACCCCATGCCTATTTACGAATACAAGTGCCAGGATTGCGGAACGAAATTTGAGAAGCTGGTTCGCCGAAGCGAGGGGACCGAACTGGCATGCCCATCGTGCGGGCAGAAACATCTCGAGCGGGAACTCTCCACTTTCGCCGCACACTCAGGCAGCTCTTCGCACGCCTCCGAGGCGCCGGCCTGCCCGAGCGGCGGCCGCTGCCCGACGCCCGGTATGTGCGGAATGAATTTCAATTGAGCCTGATTCGCACCGCTCTGCTGATCGCTCTGTGCGCAGGTGTGTCTCTGGCGCAGCCGCGTTTGGTGGCGCTAACGTTCGACGATCTGCCGCTGGCCGGCGAAGG
The DNA here is from genome assembly GCA_964520085.1 of uncultured Solibacteraceae bacterium. Lineage (GTDB taxonomy): Bacteria > Acidobacteriota > Terriglobia > Bryobacterales > Bryobacteraceae > Bog-375. Next base: position 1,956 of record CAZFOP010000074.1, read on the forward strand.
CAACTCGGCGACGGCGGAGGAAGCCGCGCGCGTCAACCATGCCATCCTGGCCGCGCTCGCGCGACATCATGCGCCCGCAGTGGCGTTCGTCATCGAGAAGACCGTTGAGGGAATCGGCGTTGCGCCCGGCCGCGCGATCTTGCGCGAATGGCTGGACCAGGGGCACGAACTGGGCAATCACACCTACTCGCATCCCGACCTGACCAAGCTCACGCTGGAGCAATTCCGCGAGGAAGTCATTCGCGGGGAAGCCTCCATCGGCCCCCTGCTAGCCGAGCGCGGCCGGCGCCCGCGCTACCTCCGCTTTCCCTACAATCACTCCGGCGAGACACGCGAGAAGCGCGACGCAGTGGCCGCATTCCTGGTCGGCCGCGGTTACACAGTGGCCGTTTGCACCATCGACAATATGGACTGGGAATTCGCACGTGCGTACAATGTGGCGCTTGCGCGCGCGGATCGCGACAAAGCCCAAAAGCTGGAAGCCGCGTACCTGAGCTATACGGCCGATGAGATCGATTACTACAGCGCGCTCCACCAGCGCATCTTCGGCCACGAGATTCCGCACGTCATGCTGCAACACGCCAACCGCCTGAACGCCGCCGTAATGGATCAAGTGCTCGATCTTTTCGAGAAGCGCGACTACCGTTTCGTCACGCTCGAAACCGCGCAGGCCGACGCCGCCTACCGCACGCCCGACGCGCCCAGCGGCTTCGGCCCGATGTGGGGCTACCGCTGGGCTGCCGTGCTGGGCATCAAGGTGGACGGCCGCCTGGAACCCACCTTGCCAGCGTGGATCGGCGAATACGGCAAGACCGCGGAATAGCCAGTGCCTGCCGCGGTTCGCGCTCACTTTCCGCTGACGCCGTTCCAGGGGCCGGCATCACCAGTGAAACCGGACGGTTCACGCGCTCACGGCGCTAAAATGTTCGCTTCCACCAGGGAGATCCCATGCTCTACAGAGAGGTCCCAAAGACCGGCGACGAGTTGTCGATCCTCGGCTTCGGCTGCATGCGCCTGCCACAGAAGGACGGGCGTATCGACGAAGAGCGAGCCACCCGCCAGATCCGCCACTCGATCGACTGCGGGGTGAATTATATCGACACCGCCTGGCCCTATCATGGCGGCGAAAGTGAGCCACTCGTCGGCCGCGCTCTCGCGGACGGATACCGCGAACGGGTCAGACTCGCCACTAAGTTGCCGACCTGGCTCGTCAAAACCCGTGCCGACATGGACCGCTTTCTCGACGCGCAATTGCAGAAGCTCGCCACGTCGCGCATCGATTACTATCTCATCCATTCGCTCAATGGAGGCAACTGGGATGCGATTGCCGCGCTCGGCGTCGCAAACTTTCTCGACCGCGCTCAGGCCGACGGACGCATCGGGAACGCCGGCTTTTCCTATCACGGCGTCCGCGAGGATTTCGCGCGCGTCGCCGGCGCCTATCCCTGGCACTTCTGCCAGCTTCAATATAACTATCTCGACGAAGAGCTTCAGGCTGGCACCGTGGGGCTGCTGCACGCCGCTGCGCGGGGCCTGGCCGTGATTGTGATGGAGCCGTTGCGTGGCGGCACGCTGGCCATTTCCCCGCAGCCGCCCGCCATCGACGCCCTGTGGCGCGATGCCGGCGTGCGCCGCACCCCCGCCGAATGGGCTCTGCGCTGGGTCTGGAACCACCTTGAGGTAACTTCGGTTTTGTCCGGGATGAACGACGACGCGCAGGTGGAAGAGAACCTGCGGATCGCCGCCGATGCGCGTCCAGGTTCGCTTACCGCCGCCGAAACCGCTCTGCTCGAAAGAGTCGGTCGGAGATATCGCGAGATCATGAAAGTCGGCTGCACCGGTTGCGGCTACTGTTTACCCTGCCCGTCTGGCGTCAACATCCCCGGTTGCTTCGACGCTTTCAACGCCCTGCACACCTTCGGCAAGACCCCGCAAGAGGCCGGCTTTCAATACGTCCTCCGAGTGAGCGGCATGGTCTCCGGCAGCCACGCCTATGCTTCGTTATGTACCCAGTGCATGGACTGCATCGAGAAATGCCCGCAGAGTCTCCAGATCCCAGATCTACTGGACCAGGTTGCCCGAGAGTTCGAAGGTGAAACTCTAAAAGAGAGCGAAGCCATGGCGCGCCGCGTCTTCCACGCGTGAGCGCATAGGACGGCCGGAGGCTTCTGCGCCGATCCAGTGAGACCTGGACTGCACCGGTTGTCCCGCGCCGTCGACACCGGGACGCAGTCCCGGCAATATCACGGTGATGAGGTTCGCCAGCGCCCCTGACGCCAACAATCGTGCCGGGCTCGACCGTCAAAACGGGACGGCGCACCTAGGCTAAGCACCTCGCAGCCAGCGCCAGCCATCCTCGCGGTTGGCCACTCATCTGACAACCACCGCCAGTCCTCCGAAAACCATTGGTACTTGTTTGGTACGTCGCGTAAAATCTATCTATGGTGGACGAAACAGAGTATCGGGTCTGAAATCGAACCACCGGCGCCAGGCCGGCTGGGCTGGCGTGGCCTTCTATTCGTTGCTGCCGTCCTTGCTGCCCGCTTCGGTGACGGGCTGGCCAGGAAGAGGGAATCAGGAGCCTTAGTCGCATGACTCGACACGCCATCTCAATAGCGGGGCTGCTCGTCGCGGTCCTGACCTTCTTGCCATCGCGCCTCTTCGGCCAGAACGCGAGCTGTTCGCTCAGCGGCACCGTCTATGACGCCTCCAACGCGGTGGTTCCAAACGCCAAGGTCGTGCTGACGGACGAAGCCACCAACACGACGCGCGAGACGGTCTCGAATGGCAGCGGGTTCTTCACGATCTCCGCCATACAGCCCGGCTCTTACACGGCCGCAATCACGGCGCCCGGCTTCGCCGTCTGGCAGCGTACAAACATCGTATTCAACCAGGGCGAGAACCGGCATCTGCCGAGCGTCGTGCTGCAGGTTGGAGCCACCGCGGAGCGGGTTCAGGTGTCCGCCACGCTCGATTCGACGACGCCGCTCGATACCGGCGAAACCCGTCAGACGCTGACCACCGACATGCTGGAGGAGCTTCCCATCGAGGGCCGCAACGCCTCCGAACTGATTAAGATCATGCCCGGCATGGCCATGAACAACGGCCTCTCCCAATACGCATGGAATAGCATGTTTACCAGGAGCAACGTCGGACCGGTCGGACAGTATGTCGCCAACGGGACGCAGCCCAATGGAGCGATGACAGTCACTTCCGACGGCGCCAACCTGCTCGATCCCGGCAATCAGGGAACGCAGGTGGCTAACATCAATCCGAGCCAGATCGCGGAGTTGACTATGCTCACGTCGGCCTATGGCGCCGAGTATGCCAAGGGGCCAGTCACCTTCCAGGCCATCGGCAAGAGCGGCACAGCCGCCTTTCACGGTTCCATCTACCTCTACGCCACGGACTTCAATTTGGACTCCGAAGACTCCTACTATAAGGCCCTCGGATACGCCAAGTCGAAAGCCGCTCCGTCCTTTGCGTTTCCCGGCGGCGAAATGGGCGGGCCGGTCCTCATTCCGGGCACCCGCTTCAATCGAAAGCGCCAGAAGCTGTTCTTTTACGCCGCGCCCGAAGGTATGGATCAGCCGTTCGCCCTTGAGACCGTGGCCTTCGTTCCCACCGCGCAGATGCTGCAAGGTAACTTCTCGCCGCAGTACCTGGCCAGTCTTGGCCCGGGATTCACGAACGCCTACGCCAGCTATGCCGCGCCGCCGAATCAACACGGAGCCGACACTGCCTATCCCGGCGGGATGATCCCGCAGAGTCAGATCAGCCCCACCTCGGTCGCCTATGCCGCGGGCTTCCCCAAAACCGTGTTATCGCAGCCCGATGTCACCGGCAACAATTTCTACGATGGGCTGAGCGCGCGCGCGAATCGTCTCGAGTTCCGCGTCAGGACGGATTACAACATTAACGACACCAGCCGGCTGTCGCTGACTTGGGTTCGTCAGGATGAGTCCGCCCGGAATCCGATTGGTATCTGGTGGTATCCCTACAGCGCGCTTCCCTACCCTTCGCCAATGCCGGCACACATAGTCTCGAATATTGTGAGCGGAAACTTCGTGCACATCTTCAGTCCCACGCTGACCAACGAGACCGTGTTCGCAGCCGCTCAATTCGTCAATCCGGTCCGGCTTGGCGATCCTTCCGCGCTCGCGCAAGCCGCGGCCGGGATCGGCGGCTATCAGCCTTTGGTGCCCGATAAGTACGTGCCGCAGCCTCCAAATGTGGAGGGAGTCGCGGGTTACTATGCGCCCGCCTTCGGCACCAGCTTCCACGGCGGCGATTTCGGAAAACGGTCGCTCGATCCATCCTTGGCCGATAATCTCTCGAAGGTAGTGCGTGGCCACGTGCTCAAATTCGGCGTCTATTGGGACTTCGCCGAAAACTATCAGCCCGGCGGATTGGGAGACTTCCCGCAGGGGCTAGTGATTTTCAGTAACACCGGTGCGAACTCGAGCGGTAACACGATGGTCGATTTTGTCACCGGCCGCGTGCAGTCGTTCCAGCAGGTGCCCGGCCTCAACGTATACGATCTTAGACAGAGTCAGTACTCGTTGTACGCGCAGGACCAGTGGAAGCTTGCTCGCAGGCTCACTTTCACCTATGGCGTGCGGGCCGATCACATCGGTGAATGGTATCCCCTCAACGGGCCTGGTTTGGCCGTGTGGAACCCGGCCTCATACAACAACACCAGTGCCGCGGGACCCTGGACCGGGATACTCTGGCACGCGATCGATAACAAGATCCCCATCTCCGGCTACCCCTCGAGGCCCTTCTTCCCATTGCCGCGCTTCGGCATGGCTTGGGACGTTCTCGGGCATGGCAAGACCGTGCTGCGCGGCGGCTTCGGCGTCTACCGATATCAGTTCTCCTACAACAGCGTCACCATCGCGGGAACCTACGACGAACCGACTGGCATCCCCAGCTATACCCTGACTAACCCGGCGAACTTCGGCTGGAACTTCGCCCAGTATGGTCTGCCGGCCACGGCAGCGGGACTCGGTGGGAATATGGCGGCTTTGCAGGAGGGGGATGGCCGGACGCCCTACACGGAAGATTACAACCTGACCGTCTCTCAGGTGCTGCCGTGGAAATCGATGCTGGAAATCGAGTACTCCGGAAGCAGAAGCCGCGACCTGCTGCTCACTGGCAACACCACCAACATCGCCTATCTGGGGAATATGAACAAGACGCCGCTGGGCGCGTACTTTCGGCCGGATCCCATCACCGGCGTAGTCAACGATCCGGCGTCGGTTGCAATCCCCTACCAGGACTATCGCCCGTATCAGAACTATCAGACGATGATGCTGGTCAGTCACGGCAGTTATCAGAACTACAATGCGCTGATCGCATCCTGGAAGAAACAGGCCGGGCCAGCCACTTTGATGGTGAACTACACCTTCGGCAAAGTGCTGGGCATTCGCGACGGAGAGACCGACAACGGATCCGGCAATGGTTACTCCGCCGATCCCTTCAACCTGCGCGACAACTACGGTGTGCTTCCCTACGATCACACCAGCATCTTCAATGCGGCGTATGTGATTCACGTGCCCATAAGGATCCACGGCGGCAATCTTCTCCTGCGTGCCGTGGCCAACGGCTGGGTGTTCGCCGGCACCACCATGCGGCAGAGCGGCGCGCCGATTCAACCCAATACGAATGGCAACATGAATCTCAACACCACCGGCGCATTGAACTCCCAGATGTGGCTGGGCACGGATTCGGAAGTAATCCTCCCCATCCTCACCTGCGACCCGCATCGCAATTTGAAGCCGGGGCAGTACTTCAATCCCGCTTGTTTCGCTCTCGGTCCGCAGGGAACCAATGGTCCGGCGGTCTGGCCCTACATCAAGGGACCGGCCTACTTCAACAGCGACCTTTCGCTGCACAAGAACTTCCGCGTCCGCGAACGCAATATCGAGTTCCGGATTGCCACATTCAATTTCCTGAACCATCCGATACCCCAGTTCACCTGGCCCGACGACGAGTTGCTATTCACGGCGCCGGTGGCGGGCGCCCGGAATTCCAACGCTCTCGCCACCGGCTCCCCGATTTACAAAGTGGGCTCCCGCGTAGTGTCAATGGCAATCACGTATAAGTTCTGAGCGATGCACGCACTTCCACGCGGTCTGATATCGGTCGGCTTGCTCGCGCCTTTGGCCGGAGCCAGCGCGAAGGACATGCCGCTGTTCCCGTTCGGCCTGGCCGATTCGCGCTGTCGGGCGGCGCACGCCACAACGCCGCTGAAGCCCGCGGTAGCCAGCCTCACTCCCGAACAATGGCGGCAGGACCTGCAGTACTTGGCGGAAGAGCTGCCGCGCCGCCACATGAACTTGTTCTATCGGCTTCCGAAGGCGGAGTTCGAACGGCAGGTACGGGAGTTGAGCGCATCGATTCCCAGGCTTTCCGAAATCGAGATTCGCGCAGCCCTGGTGCGATTGGTAGCCTCCGTGGGAAACGCGCACACCTCGATCGACGGCTTCCGGAACACGCCCGACTTTCCCATGCGGTTTGAGGCGTTTCCGGAAGGCGTGTACGTCACCGCCGCGCCTGCCGGTCATCCGGAGGCCTTGGGCTCCCGATTGCTGGCGGTGAATGGCAAGCCTTTCGAAGAGGTCTGGCGAAGACTGCTGCCGTACGTTGCAAAAGAGAACGAACTATCGCCGCTGGTGGTTGTTCCGGACCTGCTACGCACAGCGGCGGCTTTGCAGGCCGCCGGCATCATTGGGGAGATGGAGCAGGCTGAATTCGCGCTGGAGCGGGACGGAGCGAGGTTGGCCGTCGCACTGCGTTCGGCGGAATCCGTCCAGTTGACGTGGCTCCGCCCCGGCATGACGGCACCTCTGTATCGAAGCCGGCTCGGGACGGATTACTGGTTTGAATATCTGCCGGACGCGAAGACGATGTATGTCCAGTACAACTCCTGCCGGAACATGGTGCGGCAAAGTTTCAAGGACTTTACCGCCGAAGTGATGCAGGCCGCCGGCGCCCACCCCGTCGAGAAGTTCGTGATCGATTTGCGGTTCAACGGCGGCGGAAACTCATCGGTGATCCAACCGCTGATCGGAGCTCTTAAGTCGCGGCCCCGGATGCGAGTGTATGCGATCGTCGGCCGCCACACGTTTTCGTCCGCCTTCCTGGGAGCGGAGGATTTGCGAAAGCGGTGCCATGCGGTGCTGGTGGGCGAGGCAATGGGTCAAAGGCCAAATTCCTACGGCAATGTCCGCCCGCTGACACTGCCGAATTCCGGGCTGACAGCCTATTACTGTACGAAGCACTTCCGGTTGGTGAAGGGCGATCCGCCGGCGATCCAGCCGAAGGTCCCGGTGGCGACCGCGGCCGCCGAATATTTCAGCGGACGCGACCCGGCGATGGAGTATGTACTGTCCCGCTGACTGGGCAGATCGTCGCGAGTTAGAATAGGGCCGGTCCCTCGTTCCGGCCACGGAAAGGAGACGGCGCATGAGCACTTACTATCCACTGCTGCTGATACTGTTGAAGAGCTTCAACGCCATCGCCTATACCTTTGTGTCGGTCCTGTGCCTGCGCCGGTTGCTCGCGCGAAAGACGCAGTGGGGCGGTTACCCGTACGCATGTCTGATGATGGCGTTCGCCATAATGTTTCTGGGCGCCCTGAGCGCGGAGTGGGTAGAAACCACGCTGCACCGCAGATTCGACGCGCTGTATATCGTCGCCGGAATCGGCAGCCTGCTGATCCGGCCGCTGATGTTTCAGGTCTTGTACCGGAGTGAACGGGCGTACCTGCGCGGCCGGCGAGTCTGGGCGGCGCTGTTGGCCATCTATTGGCCGGTGACTCTGGCGATGGCGCTGGCCGCCCTGGCGGCGCTCCGTGCCGGCTACTTCGACAGGGTGCCTGCGCCGCTGCGGAATCTGATGATCGCCTTCGATGCCTACGGCGCACTGGCGGTTGTCGGCATACTGATCGCTTCCCGCAGCCGCTTCGGGCTGCTCGCGCGCGGCCCGCGCCGCTGGATGGTATTCCAGTTTCTGGCATGGATATGCCTGGCTTATCTCGAGCCGCGGTGGCAGGGCTACGCGGTCGCCATCGGCATAGATACCCTCACGCTGTCCTTCGTCTTCATCGTCACGTACTACACCGAGCGGCTCACTTTCTTCGACGTGCTGGTGAAGAAGGCCGCCTTCGTCTTCTCGTCGCTGCTGCTGCTCACGCTTTACTTCGTGTTCGTCACGCCGTGGATCTGGGCCCTGCATCTGCGGGATTGGATCGGCACGCTGGTCTGGTCGCTTTCGGTCTGGCCGATTGTTCTCTGGGCTCCGTGGGGACAACGCAAGCTGTCGCGGTGGGTGGACCGGCTCTGGCTGGGCCGCCGGTTTTCGCCGGCCGAGGCCACCCGATATTTTCTCGACGGCCTGCAGGGCGCCATCAGCGCCGGCGAATTGCGCAGGCTGGCCGAACAACGCCTGAGCGCCATTTTCAAGGCAGATGTCGACGTGCTCGACGATGCCTCCGGCTCGGCCAGTGCCTTCGGTGCCGGGACGGCCATTACCGCACCCATTCGCTTGCAGGGCGAACCCGCCGGAGCCATCCGCATCCAGCCACGCACGGATAGCCCGCAGTTTCTCAGCGAAGATGTCGTCCTTCTGGCTTCGCTGGCGGACGCGTTCTCCTTTCTGCTCGAGAATCTGCGTCTGCGCGAAAAGCGCCTGGAGCAGGAACAGCGCGAGCAGCAACTGGTTCTCAACGCCAACCGCTCAGAGCTGAAGGCGCTGCGCGCCCAAGTCAATCCCCACTTCCTGTTCAATGCGTTAAACACCATCGCCAGTCTCATCCCGCGCCAGCCCGATCGCGCCGAGCGCACCATCGAGCAACTGGCGGAACTGTTCCGATACACTCTTCGCCGGTCGGACCGGGAGTGGGTGACGCTCGAAGAGGAATTCGAAGTCGTGCGCGCCTATCTCGACGTCGAGCAGGCGCGCTTCGGCGACCACCTGGTTACCCGGATCGATGCCTCGGATGAAGCCCGGCAGATGCGGATTCCGGCCATGATCGTTCAGACGCTCGTCGAGAACGCCGTCAAACATGGCGTCGGACGGACGCGAACGCAGGGCGTGGTCGAAGTCAACGCCGCAGTCGACGCGTCCGGATTGCGCATTGCGGTCGCCGACAATGGTCCGGGCTTCCCAGTCTCCGCGTCTCGGACGTTCCCAACTGGCGACGGCGGTTACGGGCTGCGCAATATTCGCGAGCGCTTGCAAGGGCACTTCGGCGAAGCGGCCGACCTGACGGTGGACCGGGACACCACGCTCGGGATGACCGTTGTCAGCCTTCGCTTGCCGCTCGCGATGCCGCAGCCGGCGGAGGCGAGAGCGCGATGATCCGGGTCATGCTGGTAGACGACGAGCAGGCGGCGCGGGAGAGGCTGCGGC
>CAZFOP010000075.1:0-11345 GCA_964520085.1 uncultured Solibacteraceae bacterium
CAGATTAGACGCAGTATGGCGGGAAAAGTGTCGCTATATTATGCGGGACTCAATAAGCTCACGATACGTACGGGCATCTCTTCGAGGGCAGTGATCGCGACTCAGCAGAAAAGATGGAGCGCCTGTTCGGTGAAGAGTCGGCGAGGCCCCGCGTCCGCACCATGCCCGGACCAAACCGGCTTGCTGACAAAACTGCTGACAAGAACACCAAAGCCCGCGTGAAGCGGGCCTCTAAGTGATTGATTTGATTCTGGAGCCACCCGCCGGGGTTGAACCGGCGACCTGCTGATTACGAAGAACCAACGCTGGCTCCAAACGCTCCATTGGATCTATACGGAAGTGCTTGTTATCAATAAATTGGGGAAGCTGCTTTCGCTCAAACAGCAACTTCGGAGGCCCCAATAGGATGGGGTTTTGACACAGTTCTGGCACAGCCAGAGGCAACCAGATGGGTAAGTGGCGTTTCGCTTGGCCTTGTGCCGCTGCTTCTTGCCGCGCACCTGGTCTTCTTCCAGGATCTGGTCGATGGCTCCGACCCAGGCGTCCAACTTGGGCCGACGCTCCGGTTGCGCGCACGCTGGCGAGGGTTCCGCGCGCAACTTCGCGTTTCATGGAAAACATGTAGCTCTCGCTATACGGCGTGACGGTTCGATGGAAGAACGAGGGCACGCCGGTGACAGGCAGATCCTGCTGCCAATCGATCGAGCTGTCGGGATTCGAGGCCGAGGCTCCGCCTCGGGGGGATAGGCTCGGGGATCTGGTCGTTCTTCGCCGCGCACCCCAATCCCTAAGTTCCTCGGCGCAGACCAGCGGCTGCGCGTGTGTGCCATTACGATTGCGACGGAGTGTTAGTCCGTCGGATCGTCGGAGGGCATCGCGGCAGTGAATTCCTGAACGCTGTTAGGCTACCAGCCTTCGGAAGCGGTGTACGCTCCCCTCGATCCATAATCGATGTTCCTGGCTCAGGGATCTCGGAGTTGACTGCAACGCGAGGCCCCGACACAGCGGACTTCATTGGACATTAATAGTGGTCATATTTGATGCCGTGCCATCCGCCACCACGTAGACGCTTACCTCACCCATGCCAGTCAGGGAAGTGGGAAGCGCCACGTTCACCTGATCGAGGCCTTGATATTGATTCTGCGCACCGGCATATTGCCACGGCACAAGCTGACCCGCGACGTATACCTGAACCGTTCCCGCGCCCCGAATGCCCGTTCCGTAAAGTGAGACGTACACGGTGTCGGTGGAGCCTCCCAGGCTGAGTGGAGACGAGAGGCAACTGAGCGGCTCTCCGCTCTGGCAGGAGAACGCGCTCAGGAGTGTGACTGCGCTGGACGCCGACACGCGCTCGGCCACCGCGGCGGCCATGCCAGCGCCATTTCCGTTCGCCGAGTACAGACCGGGCGAGACCGCCGCCACGGTGAGCGATCCTGTGAGAACCGTCGCGCCACTCCGCGTCACTTTCACGGATGCGGCGCCCGGCGCGACACCACTGGGGATCAGAAAGTTGGCCTGACCGGGAGACACGTAATAAAGCGGAGCCGCGCTGACGGCTCCCGTGCTGTCCGTAATCGTGATGGCGGTGTCGCCCAGGGTCAACGGTAACGGCTGGCCGGAAGCAACGAGTGGCTGCGACGCGAAGCCCGAGCCGAATGCCGTCACCAGTTCCTGCGGCGCGACCGGTCCCGGCTGGAAACTGGCGGAATTGACGAACGCCGCCACGGGCGGGGTATTTAGGTCGGCACGCAACACGCTGTACGGTGGCACCATGATGGGGTTGGCGGAACTCGCGGTCTGGATCGAAATCGTGTTCTTGCTGGCTGAGGTGTTCGCCGTGCTGGGATCGGCGGCAGTGATGAACTGCAGAGGGAACGTGCCGGTGGCCGCGGCGCCGTTGACGCGAACCGTCACCTGTTGCGGCGTGGCACTCTTGTTGGTGATGACCACTGACAGCCCTCCTTGCGCGTTGGAGTAGCTCATTGCGTAGAGCGCCGGCATGGGTGCCATACCCGTGGCCGGGACCGTGGCGCCGCCGGTGACGACAGTCTGGTTCGATTGGACTGCGCGGTTGATGACGCCGTTCAACACGGCTATTCCGGTGCCCTGCGCGCTGGCATAGAATCCGTAGTTCAAAGACAGCGTGTCGATGGGCATGCCGGCGGCTGCCGCGGCCTCCACGTCGGTCTGATGAGCGTTAGAAGCAAACACACCGGCGTTGTAGGAGATTTCGCTGGGACCCACGTGCAGCATCGTGGGCACGGTGGACATGCGCATGATATATTCGGCTGAATAGATCCCGCCCCAAACCGTGCCGTCGGTGATCGAACTGTTTCCCGTCGCGGCATCGTTGGGTATGGAGGGATCGAACTCGGTGTTCAGAAACTTCACTCCCGCCGGGCCAATCTGCGCGAGCAGTCTGCTAACCACCGCCGTGGTCCTGGTGGCCAGAACCGCGCTTTCGTCGGCCATCCATTGGGCGAAGGCCCCGCTGCTCTGCGCGGGATAGTGATGATAGGTGATCGCGTCCCAATACTTGTTGGGATACGCCGCGACCGCGACATTCCACGAATTTGTGGCGGCTCCCGCGTGTGCCTGATCGGTGACAAAGATGGCCACGATCGCACTCGGATCCACCGCCTTGATGGCGTCGCGATACGGTTTCATGGCGTCCAAATAGGCGGTGGCGGTGGCGAAGAAAGTGGGGTAAAGGTAGGGCTCGTTGGACAGCTCCCACGCTGCCACCTGAATGTGGTTGGCCTTGGCGTACGCCGCCAGTTGGCCAGCGGAAGCGGCACTGTCGGTGTATCCGTTGACGCAAATAATGAGCGGGGCGCCTAGAAAGTCTGCGCGATTGGCGGCGTCGATGAGCTTCGCGCCTCCTCTTCCCGCCACCTTGGCTATCACCGTCGGATCGCCGCCAACACCCGAACTGGCGGGGAATTGCGAGAACCAAGCCGGGTCGTCCTCGCCGGTTTGCCAGTTGTAGATATCGCTCGAGGTCCCGCCGGGGAAGCGCACCCAACCAAATCCGATGGTTGCCGCCAGGGCGTTGAAATGGTAATCCCAATACTCAACGGTTAGGCCGAGGTCGGTGCTGACACCGGAGAACCCCGGCGAGATTGGAGTGGTGACGGTGGTGTTGATGTCGATGGTGGCAGTGACGGGGGTGCTGGTCTGTGCGAGCGCTGGTATCGAAGATGTACCTAACAGGACTGCGCCTAGAAAATAAAGCCATCCCTGGAACGGCCTTCGATAGAGCGGCCAGCGAAAGGGTGATCGTCGGTAAGCAGACATTTGTTGCTCCATTGCAGATGAGCCCGCGCAGCTAGAAATCCGTCACCGGGTTGAAGGTCTTCGTCGGAAATGTCGCCGGAACCGCGGGCGGCATGATGACAGGATTCGACCGGCCGGCCTGGCTCGGGTCAAACACAACGAATCCCGCTCCCGGCGACCCATTGGGTAGCGAGTAATCGTCTGCGGGATAGGCGGGGTTGTTGAAGCCGGGATTCTGCACTACGCCTTGTTTATCCTCACTTAGCGCCTGCCAGCCTGCGAACGTGTAGTAGGTCCAGAGTTTTTGATCGCCGCAATTACCGTTCGCGTCGAGGCTCAGTTGCACATGAAACGCTTGTGGGTCGGTCGCAAACGTCTCGTCGGTGCGCCAATAGAGATTGCTGTTCCATTGCTCGTAAGCCGTGAAGGCCTCGCCAGCGTAGGTACAACCTCCCTGGACATAAAACGACTCAGCGCCGTTGCGATCGAAATATAACAGGTTATTGGAGGCTGTAAAAAACATGGGGAGGGGCGGTACAGTGCCAAAAGAGTAGGGATCGTAGGCGTTCAATAATGACTGGCGCGCGAAAGCTAAGATGTTGTTCTTGACGGTGCTCGCCTGGTTCGGCCCGGCCCGGGGTCCGGAGAAGCTGATGGCGTTGCCGGAAACGCGGTAGACCAGGTTGTTCTCCATGTCGACCAGTCCCGAGAAATCATCCGCGTATAGTCCGTCGCCGCCGTAACCGTCCGAGTCCATAACGGATGCGTCGTTCACGTCATGAACCTTGTTGTTGAGCATCTTGTTGCCCGTGCCAGAGGTAGGCGGGCTGGGTGATCCGACGCCGAAATACAATGATCCCGAGTCGTTCATGATCCCTTGAAACAGATTGTAAACGTGATTGAAGGAAATGGTGTTATTGTTCGTGAACGGCGGATTTGCGTCCGAGTTGGCACAGTAACAGACTTTGATCGCGCCCTTGTAGCCGTCGTAGACATCGTTATGGGTGTAGAGGTTGTCATGCCCCTCGCCCTGCGCAATACCCTTGGAACCCGCATAAACACGGCCATATCCTTCCACCACGGTATTTTGCACCGTGTTGAATTGCGGTATGTTGGCATTGGTGTCGCTGGGTAGGCCCGATGTGCCGATACGAATGGCATCGGCAGCCAATTCGTAGAACGCACTGTTTTCGATCAGATTGTTCGCGGTTACCCCGTCGGCGCTATTGGTAATGCACCAGGCTGGCGAAGTCCTATCGATGCAGGAAAGGAACTCCAGTCCCGCGCCCGAGGTTTGCGTGACGGTGCTGGAGTCGAAGGTGATGTGCTGGGCATTCTGGAAAGAGACGCCCGCGATGATCTCGGAGGCCCCATCATACCCCGTAGCCGGCATCGTATAGTTGTCATGCTCGAACGTCAATCCCCGAAACGTCACGTATTGCAGATTCGACGCCACAAGGACTTGGACGAGTTGAGGAACGATAACCGTGTCGGTGTTGGGATTCTCGCCCGGATTAGCAAGGTACGTAAGCGTCCATGGAGTCACCGAGCGGTCCAGGAACCATTGCCCCGGCAGGCTGAGCTGGTCTTGAACGTTCTCGATCAAATACCGGTGGTTGGGGATGAAGCCGTGAGCGGTAGGATGGTCCGCTTCAGTAGCGGTGTCGCCGGTCAGGTAGACAATGTGATTCGTTGTGTCCACACAACTGATGCGCAGCTTCGAAACACTATATTGCTCAAAGTTCACCAGCTCGATATCGCCTGCCAGCGCTGGGATCCCGGCGGGCTGGTTGCAAAGGTTGTTCGCGGGCGGGGCGAGGTTCTTCCACGTATCCACTATGGGGTCGGAGGGACTGTAATGGAAGCGATCATAACATTCCCAACCGAGGCTGCCGAAGTTAACCTTGCAATCGGAAGTCTTTGTGGGCGAATAGATGGGGCCGACGTTTCTGAGATAGGTGCCCAGATAGGCGGTGCTCGCTGAGGTTGCTGCAACAGCCAGGCGCGGCCGAAGCCGCCGTACTCCGTTGTAAAACAGGTTCTCGAAATACTGCGTCGATGCGGGCAGCGTGGCCTTCCATGTGTCGCCACTTACATTGGTCCAGTTCTGCACCCGCATACCCCCACTAAAGGCCGGCGATTCGCCTAGATAGTTCTGGTACACGATCTGGGTGGCGGCCGATCCCGAATCGGCCGCGGTGAACATTTCGGTCGCGGGCAGGAAGTACGTCCCGCCGCGGAATTGGACGGTTACCTGGCTCAGCCCCGACTTATTGAGAGATCTCACGGCAGCCCTGGCACGATCGAACGTTCCGAACGGACCATCGGTGCTTGTGGGATTCGGAGCGGCGAGCGTGCCGCTCCAGGCATCGTTTCCGTATGGCGCGACGTAATAGCCAGCCGATGTGGCGGGCGCGGAGCCTTGGACTGTGATGAGCGTCACTGGAGACGTGACGACACCATCGTAGGTTGCCGTCAGAGTGTTGTCGCCGCTTGGCGCGTTAGCAGGAATCACCACGTTAAGCTGATACTCGCCCGGCGCGACGAGGCCGGCGAACTTGACGGTTGCGTTGACGCCGCCGATTTCGACCACCGGTAGGGGCGACAAGGTTCCCGACTGGGTTTCCGAGCCACCGACTATCGGCACACTCGTCGCACCGAAGCCATTGGCGTACAGCAGCACGGTCTCTCCGGGCTTGGCCGGCGTGGTCAATCCTGTGTACAAACTGGCCGGACCAAGAAGGCTGTAGTTAGCGTGCTGTGCGGCGACGTATGGCCCTCCGTTGAAAACGAAGAACGACGGTGACACCGACGCTGCTGGAACGGTGATCGGCGCACTGGCTGAGCCGTTCACCGTGACCTGGACCGCGACCGATGACGGCATGGCGCCGGGCGGCGTGAGGACATTAACTTGCGCGGGACTGATATAGAAAATGTATGCTGGCTGACCGTTCACGGACACGCTGACGCCGTCGAGTTGGGCCGGCATATTCCCGTTGACAAAATCGGAAGTCTGCCAGACGCGCGAATCGCCCGCCGGCGCGAGGTTCGATCCGAAAATCGAAACCCACGTGTTCGGCGCGATGGTGGCGCTGCCGCTTTCCGCATTCACGACCCCGGAGATCGCCGGCGCCCGGAACGATGGGCTGGCGGCCAGAATCGCGATTGCCGCGAGGCCACCGTTGCCTTGCCCGTGGTTATCGTCCAAGATCCAGCCTCCGGAAGTGTTCCCCGGCGCATCGAAATAGTCGTAGGCCTTGAGCAGGGGGTAGCGATTTTCCTGCACGGCCGCTAAGAGGCCATGAAGATAAGTCCACTGCAACTCACTATTGTTCTGGGCGAAGTTCTGAGAGCCGTTTTCTCCGACCATCAGCGGTTTATTCCCGTATTGGCTGTTGCCGAAGTCGGTGTAGAACAGGCTGAAATCGTCATCGAAGGTTTCGGTAGCGGAGCGCTGGTAGGTATCGAGGCCAATCCAGTCCACATAGTCGTTGCCCGGATAGAAAGCGTGCGGATCGTCCGCGTTTCCGTCAGCGGCATAGTGGCCCGGGTTCCACAGGAACACCACATTAGTGGCGCCTGCGCTCTGAAACAAGCCCCGAATGTGCCGCCACGCGCCGATGAAATCGGTGTAAACCTGTTGGGTAGGTGTGCCCCCGGTGTCTCCCCGGCAGGTTTGATGGTTAGCAAGAACATTCACCTCCCAGAGCCAGCGCAGTATTACCGGACCGGGATACTGGGCCAGGGCCTTGGCCGTAGCCGTAATCACCGCATCTTCGCTCGCGTCGCCCCCGGCGATCGCGTGATCGGAGTTTTGGATTGTGTCGTCGCACGCCCAGGAGATCACCGGTATGCGCCCATGGCTGATGTCGCCTTGAAGATCGGAGTCCGGCTGAAACACGCCAGCGCTGTTCAGTAGCTGCGAGATGTCAGTCCACTGCTTATAGTGGAGATGAAATGCGAAGCGCCGGCTGATGCCGTTAGGGGCCGGCCCTTCGCGCGCCTCGATAGCTGCCTCAGGAGACCCGAAAGCCGGATTTGCCCAGATCCCCAAATAAACGCCAGTCGCGGGAATGGGGATAGCTCCCGCAGCCCAGACTGCGTGGCCGACCAGAAACACCAGCCTCGACATCAGTGCACCTCTGCTGTAGAGACGCCCCCACCGAGCGTTAGACACAATCTGACACCTGCACATAGTTTCCCTCCGTTGCCACTGAACCGCCGTTGCCGTCTCCGCCGACGCACGGTACTATCGCACAGCCGGTCATACTGATTAGCTAAACGGAGTCCCGCGGCAAAACCGGACATCGATTCGAAAGTTTTTGTTCGCTGTATCGGATGGCTTCGGCGGCACGTACTGTCAGCGCGGCCGGGACGCTCTTTCGGTCCAGTGGCGAACCTCGTCAAGAACCGGGCGGTACTCTACCGGAATCGAATCTTTGCGCTGCAGCAGGCCCGGATTCGCGGACGCGAGCAAAGCTTTTCCCTCTTGGAGCCTGCCAAGGCCGATAAGGCTCGCTCCCAGCAAGCATTCCGTGTAATAGCGTTTCCAGGTGTCGACACCATGCTTCCGATAGTGCTCCACTGCTCCGCGGAGCAACGCATTAGCTTCGGCAAAGGCTCCTCGTTGGAGCTTGACCTCGCCCAGGGCACCCAGGGTGCCGGCAGTGAAAGGACTGTCCGCGCCATAGGTTCGCTGCCGCGCCTTCAAGAGTCTTTCAAAAACCGCATCGGACTGAGGCAGCTTGCCTTCACGGCGATAAAGCTCCGCCAAATTGTTAAGGCAGCTCTGAGTGTCAGGATTATCTTCGCCCAGCAAACGGCTGGCTGTCTCTACCGCGCGAGTCAGAAGCGGCTCCGCCTCGGTGAATTTCCCTTCGATCAGATACAGCAGTCCGAGGCCGTTCATGCTCGCCAACGTATCCCGGTGTTGTTCGCCCATGGCATGCCGGCGTGCCTCCAACACGGAACGCAGCGCAGTTTCAGCTTCCGAATACTTCCCCTCATTCCGGTACAACACACCCAGGCCGTTGAGGCTCGTCAATGTGCTGGGGTGCTCCGCGCCCAACACGCGCCGCTTGGTCTCGATCAGTTTCCCGTAAAGCTGTTCGGCCGGCGAGTATTTGCCCTCGCGCGCGAGGACGGCGCCCAGATTGTTCATTGTCGCCAGCGTGGTGGCGTCCGTCGCGCCCAAGACGCGCCGTTCCATTTCCAGAACCCGCCGGTAAAGCACCTCGGCCCGCACCCAATCTCCGCGGCCTTCGCCGGCAATGCTGGCGAGGGTGTGCAAAGCCTCGATAGCCTCCGGAGCATCTCCGCGACCCAGGCGGCGATCCATTTCTAAGAGATTATTAAGCAAAGATTGGGCTGCGTCATACTTGCCCTCATGCCGGTATAACTCCGAAAGTTGCAGTTCGCTGTTCAGAGTATCCTTGTGCTCTACGCCCAGCTCGTGGCGCCTCAGTTCGAGCGCGCGCTCCATCTGCTTTTCTGATTCCGCATAGAGTCCCAGTTCCAGATACGTGTCGCCGATGGTCTGCCGGATCGCGGCTTCCAAAACCGGTTGTTTGTCGAACTTTCCCGTGAGGCTGGCAGCCGCGCGATCCAATGCGGTGCGCACCCTGATATCGGGATCGGGCGGCCGTCCGGGCCCAGCTTGCGCCGCGGAGCCGGCCTGCGAGAGCAGATCCTTCTGCAGGAAGTCGGCGATCGCTCGCGCAGTGGCTGCCTCCGTGTCCGCCCGCCTTTTCTCCTCGACCGCGCGATGCGCCTGCCACAGCGCGATACCTGCGCCGGCGGCTAACGCCAGCGCGACGGTCACCGCCGCCGAGACCGCAAGCTTGTTGCGCGAGACGAATTTTCGCGCCCGGTACCGCCGGCTCTCAGGACGCGCCAGCACCGGTTGCCCGCTCAGGTATCTCTCAATGTCCTGAGCGAAAGCGTCCGCGGTGGAGTATCTGGCGTGCGGCTCTTTCCGGATGGCCTTCAGAATTATCGTGTCCAGATCTCCGCGCAGAACTGCCGCCAGTCTTCTCACAGTGAAGCCACCACGAACGCGCGCCTTCGATTCGTCTATCGCTCCCTGGCTGGGTCGCGTTGGGTTGACCCCCAGCACGGTCGCCGCCATATCGCCAGCGGAGCCGCCGCGGCTAAGCCGGTAGGGGCGGCTTCCCGTCAGCAGTTCGTAAAGCAAGATGCCTAGGGAATACACGTCTGCGGCGGTGGTAATCGCCTGGCCCGCGATCTGTTCCGGGCTCGCGTAATCTGGCGTCAGCGCGCGTCCTGCGAGCCGCGTAATCTCGGTCTCGGCCGCCTCGCCCTCTTCGAGCAGCTTGGCGATGCCGAAGTCGAGCAGGCGCACCTGGCCCGCGCTCGTAACCAAAATGTTCGGCGGCTTCAGATCGCGGTGCACCACCAGATTGGTGTGGGCGTATTGAACCGCGTGCAACACTTCCAAGAACAACATCAGGCGGGCGCGAATGTCCAGCCCGTGGTGGTCGCAATACTCGGTAATCGGCTCGCCCTCGACATACTCCAATGCGAGAAACGGCTGCCCCTGGACGGTCACGCCCGCATCGTAAAGGCGTGCGATTCGAGCATCCTCAAGTCTCGCCAGAATGTCTCGTTCCCGCGCGAACCGGTTCGCCAACGTTTGGCTATCCAGGTAGAGGAGCGGAAACTTGAGCGCGACACCACGCTTCAGCGCACCGTCCGCGCGCGCGGCGAGCCAGACCACTCCCATGCCACCGCGGCCCAACTCGCGCTCCAGGCGATACGGCCCGGCGAGCATGCCAGGGCCGAATGTTCCCGGTGCAGTGTTTGGATCTCCAGCATCGTCGCCGATTTCAGGCAATGTATCGAGGAAGGCCCGCTTTGGCTGGGACAGCAGCTCCCGAAGGGTCGGCAACAGGTTCGCGTACTTCGGATCCAGGCTCGCCAGCCAGGCCGCTCGCCGCTCCTCCGGAAGATCGAGCCATTCATCCATGAGTGCGGAGAGCACCGGCCAGGACTTGGGATCCACTTGCATAATGGCGTCCGTATAAACTGCCAGCAGGTCAAATCATTGTAGCGCTCTGGCTAGCAAAAGCCGCGCCTTTTCCCAGTCTCTTCGCACGGTTCGTTCCGTGACAGAGAGCGCCACGGCGATTTCCGTTTCCTTCATCCCGCCGAAGTAGCGCATCTCAACCACTTTCACCAGACGTTCGCTAACCGCCGCCAGTTCCTGGAGGGCTTTATCGACGCGGATAATCTCGCTTTCCCCCGCCGGAAGTGTGGACGGATCGGGCAGTGAGCTCGGGTCGCCGTCCCGGCGAGCCGCGCCCCGCTTGCGGACGAAGTCGACCACGATCGAACGCATGGCGCGAGCCGCATAGGCCAGGAAATGCGGCCGGTCGGAGATGCGAACATAGCCAGCGCTGCGGAACCGTAGATACGCCTCATGGACCAGAGCCGTCGTGTCCAACAGAGTGCAAGGCTTCGAGCGCTTCAATCGACTGTGCGCAATATGCCGAAGGTCGCTGTAGAGATGCGAAATCAGTCGCGCCTCCGCGCCAGCGTCACCCAGCCTCGCAGCCGAGAGCAACTCCGTAGTATTCGTCGTTCGGGCCATTACCAATCAGACCGACAGACTTCGCGCTGGCATCCCGCTATACACACTTGCGCGCGTGGCGACCTGCACCTTGGATGCGCCAAAGTGGCGCCAAGCTCCGGGCCGCCTCTGAATTGACGGGCCTGGTATCGCACAGTTGCTCAATGACTTGGACTATCGGCTCAGTTCGCAACGCTTGTCGAGAAGTTTTAGGCGATCTTGTATGGCCGGCACTTTGACCGAATGCCGAATTGGTTTTTCATCAGCTATCTCGATTTCGGGGCGCTCGATTCGATGTATCTTATTGAAAACATGGAGCTGTAGACGATGCTCGAACCCGCATGACCAGCTTGGGAAGGTGGCATCCACGGTCGAGTCGGAGGTGACGAGCTGCTGACAATCAGGCAGCAGGTCGTTTCGAGGAAAGTGCAGGAAGCAAAAGCCGGATTCTGTTACAGCTTGCGAAATTGCATGATTTCAA
>CAZFOP010000076.1:0-11282 GCA_964520085.1 uncultured Solibacteraceae bacterium
TGGCGGAACACGCATCGGGATGTCCGGACTGTAGGGACCTCCAGCAGCGCATGGAGAGGTTCAATGCCCCGATGGTCGCCGACCAGGACATCGAGTGGAAACAAACGGAAAAACGGCTCGACAACTGGCTGGAGAGTTTTCTGGCGTCAGACGCTGCCGTTCATCATGAACGTGACCGCGTCAGAGCATCCCGTCTGCGCCTCTTCTGGGCGAGGCTGATAGGGCCAAACGCTTTCCGGCAGTGGCGATGGGCACTGGTCCCAGCCATGGCCCTCGCGCTGGTGATCGGCTCTTTCGTGGCTGGACGAGTCTCTGTTCGTCGTGCCCCGCAGGTAACTGCTGAAGTCCAGGGGTCGCCGGTAACCATAATCCCCCCACGAACCGTCGTGGAGCAACGCGCATCCGAGAAAGAGCCCACGGGCAAATCGCAAGGTTCCGTGACTGCTCAGATTCCGCCGAAGCCAGCGCGAGGGGGCACCATCGCGTCAAGCGGGCCCAGGCGGATAGGCCCGCCGAGCACTTCCCCGACCGCGCAGCAGGGTGGCGTCCACCCAACCGAGACTGCGGTCCTTGCGCCACCAACCCCCAGCAATCCCGAGAAGACACAGATTTCTTCGCCACCTGATCCGCTGCAAGCCCCAGGAGAATCGGCATCGGTCACGCCTACCACTCCATCCGGGCGCGGTACCCAAGCCGTCGAAACCGCAGCCGCGGGCAGGCCCTGCATCACCTGCTTAAGAGTTTCATCCGCGCGACCCAATGGTGCTGGCCAAATCCCGAAGACTTCTGTCGCGGCCCCTTCGGTCGGTCCGGCAGGGCCTGGCGCGCCTGCGGCAACAGCCGGGCATTCACAGGCGATTCCGGCTCCGCCGGTTATCAGGCTTGACGCTGGCACTCGCGTGTGGATTACTTTGAAGCCCGTGCGGCCGCGGGCAGACGGCGTGTCCGAGTTCCGGGGCGTGGTGCTTCTGCCGGTCACGCAGTCTGGTGCGACGCTGCTCGGTCGAGACACCGAAGTTTCGGGGACCATGGCTGTAATAAACGGCAAGAGGTCAGTCCAAATCCTGGAATTCCTGTCGGCGGGAGCGCATTACCAGTTGAGAGGCGCGAGCGGCGAGGCCAATCTTCGCCTGCTAGGAGCAGGAGAGGTGGTGCAGTTCGACGCTGGCCGGGTGCTGGAGACCTGGATGGCGACCGTATCGACGTATGAGAAGCAGTCTGGCGAATCCAGACCGCCCGAGTAAGAAATTTGTGCAGGGCGTATGGAATTGTGCGCGCGATTTCGTTCTCTGAATTGGAATCACGAATACGAGTTCCGTTGGAGGCATCCGTGAGTTTAAGAAAAACAGTTGCGAATATAGTTGGGGCTGGAGTCGTCCTCGCTGTCGGTTTCGCCTGGGCCCCCGGGGAAGTTCGGGCCAGCCAAGCTAAGCCCAATACTGCTGCACCGGCAAAACCCGCACCCGCACCAGCAAAACCCGCGCCAGCACCGGCCAAGGCGGCACCCGCAGCAGGGACTCGTGGTGGTGTCGGAACCACGACGCCTGGCGGCGGAACCCGAGGCGGCGTTGGAACTCCCACGCCTGGCGGTGCAGCCCGAGGCGGTGTTGGAACTACCACGCCTAGCGGTGGCGCCCGTGGCGGTGCCGCGACGACGACACCTGGCGGCGGCCTCAGTGGCAGGGGAAGCGCACCTCGCAGCAGCACGGCTCCTACCCATTACGCGAGCCGTCCGGGAGACCAACCGAAGTCCCTACCGGGCGGGAGGACGGAGTTCCACAACGCCAATGGTCAGACGGTCACGACGAACGCGCGCGGCGAGGTACACAGGATCGAAGTTCCCCGCGGCTTGGCCGGCGGCAACAAGATGGTGGTCAACCGCGGACCCGGCGGCGCAAGACTGGTGGAGACCGGCCGTCCCGGCGCACGCGTGGTCAGCTACGGGCCGCATCGCGGCTTCGTCGAACGTGCCGTTGCTGGACGGCCGGGCTACATTTCGCGCACCTACGTCGTCGGCGGGCGGTCCTATGCACACGTGTATCGCGAATACCGCTACCACGGCATCGCGTACTACCATTACGTCCCTGCGGTCTACTATGGACCCGGTTTCTACGGATGGGCCGTCACTCCGTGGGGCGCACCCATGCGTTATGCATGGTTTGGGTTGGCGACACCGGCACCCTGGTTCGGCTTCTATGCAGGCTACTTCACGCCTTATCCGACTTATGCTTCCCCGGATCTGTGGCTGACCGACTACCTGATCGCGGAGAACTTGAGGCTCGCTTACGAAAGCCAGCAAGCCGGAAATGGGGGTCAAGCGCTACAGCCTCCGTCTAACGTGCAACCGACTGCCGCTACGCTTTCGCCAGAAATGAAGGCGCTGATCGCGGACGAAGTCAGGCAGCAGCTTGCGGCAGAAAAGGCGGCTGCGGCGCAGCCGACCTCATCCAGCCCTGAGCAGTTCACCCCCGGAACTGAACAACTGCCACCAGCCATGAACCAGAGGTTCTTCGTCGTTTCGTCGAATCTCGACATAACTACTGCCGTAGGTCAGGCTTGCTCACTAACTCCGGGAGACATTATCCAGCGAAAAGGTCAAACCGTAACGGCTGACGGCGGCGTCGATGTGGACGTCGTGAGCAGCAAGCCTGGCGACTGCGCTGCCGACTCCAGAGCTACGGTTCAGCTAGCGGATCTGCAGGAGATGCACAACCAGTTCCGGGAGCAGCTCGATTCAGGATTGAAGATGCTGGCCGACAATCAGGCGAAAGGCCTCCCGAACGGCCCGGCCGCTAGTGCCCGTTCCGTAGCGGAAGGGACTGCAGCTCCCGTCGCGGACGCAGAATCGCAACTCGTGGCGCAAGAAACCGACGCTGCCAAGCTTGAGGCCCAAGTGCGACCAGGCGGGGGCGCCAACTAGGCCTTGGCACAACCACGAGTAGCGCGCGTATTGAGCATGTGTGGGGGATTATCAACATGAGTAGAACTTGGCTATTAGCCGCGTTCGTTGGCTGTTTTGTCTTTTGTGGGACGCTGTCACGCCTCTTGGGTCAAACACCCAGCGGAGACGTCGAGCAGCAACTTCGGTCTCAGTACCGCCTGTCGAACGTCGGCAGCAACGGCGTGGTTATCCGAAGCGGAACCGTGCTTCTAATACAGCAGGATGGTATAAAAGCGAGTCCAGCTTCGGATCAAGCTTCGGGCCAAGGCTACTGGCCTAACTCGTACAAGAAGGGCGCTCGTGTTAAGCAGCCAGGCATGATAATTGGTCGCTCCGATTTACAGAACGTCATAGACCAAGTACGCTTTCTCCAGGTCGGCGAGAAGGCCTATCTCACAGCACTTGAGAACAAGGCTTCCGGTATTGTTTTCGACGTGCAAACGTTCCCCGATAACAATGGCGTTCCATATAGGGCGGCTGTCACCTTCCAGTTTGAGAAGGGCTACGTCAAGTCCGATAATCTGAAGGGCATTCAGGAAGTGATCAATGCGGTCTTTGGCATCGATACCGCCAGCCCGGCCCAAGGATCAGACCAGTCGGAGTCCAACCCCGTGCAGCGTGCCCAACAGACGTTACTTTCCGGGCTCTACGTCAGTCTCTTTTCGCAAGCGCAACTTCAGTTCAATTCCGATGGCACATTCGCTCAACACGGCGCAGGCGAAAACTCAGGGACGTTCGCCGTGAATGGCAACACCTTATCGTTGACGTATCCCTCTACCGGAGGCACATCCACATTCACTATTCGCGAGAACATGATCTACAACCAGAGCGGACGGCCGGTATGGCGTCGGTCGGAAACTGCCCCGGCGCCTGTGGCACCTCCGGTTGCCCCGCTGAAGCTTCCCGCACTGTATGTCAGTGCTCAAGCACCGGCGGACCAACTCCAGTTGAACGCGGACAACACGTTTTCGCTCCAAGAAGCCGGCCAGACCTACAACGGCACTTTTGTGGCTACGGGCAGCACGCTGAAACTCAACATCAGCGGCGGCACCGAGACCACGGCCACAATCCAAGGCAACAACCTTACCGATGGTAGCGGACAGACATGGGTTCTGCGAGGACAGACCCCGCCTGGCGCGGGCACTGCAAGCGTTTTTCAGAACCAGGACGTCATCAAGATGGTGAAGGCCGGCCTTGACGACGCCCTGATCATCGCTAAAATCGGCAGTTCCAAATGTCAGTTTGATACTTCGACTGATGCTCTTATCCAGTTGAAGCAAAACGGCGTCAGTGCAGCCGTGCTAAAGGCAATCATCGGCGCCGGAAAATAGGCTGTCCATCGAAAACGCGGCGAGGCACCGGTAATTCCGAAGAAGTGAGGAGATATTAGCGACTATGCGACGCAGACTGTTAAAACTGGCAGGTGGGTTCGCAATGGCCGCGTTCTTAGGAGGCGCGACGCTTGCCCAGACTTCCAGCCTGGAGGGCGACGTCATAGGCCCGAATGGCGCCCCGCTCGGCGGCGCGCTGATTAGAATCGATCGAGTAGATCTCACTGGGCACTATCGGGTCATGACCGGCAGGAACGGGCACTTCATTTATTCCGGACTGCCGCTCGGCACGTATAATCTGACTTGCAACGTAGATGGCCAGGATGTGGACAGCGAGAAGGACATCCACACCCAGGTGGGCGCTCCGGTTTCGGTCAATTTCGACCTGCGAGCGACCGGCAAGAAGAAAATCCAGCAAGACAAGGATACCGTGCTGCCACCAGCGCCACCTCCAGTTGTGCAACTGCGACTGCCAGCCACCTATCTGAGCGCCAAAAGCCCGTCGGATCAAATCCAGTTGAATGCTGACAGCTCCTTCTCGTTGCAAGAAGCCGGCCAGACCTACCATGGCACCTTTACCGTCAATGGCAACACCATGGAGCTCAGCATCAGCGAAACGAGCGCCAAGACCACAGCTACTCTGCAAGACGGCGAGTTCATGGACGGTAGCGGTCAGACCTGGATCTTGCGGGAACAATCCGCGCCGCCCGCCTCCGCTGCAGGCGTTTTGCAGAACGAGGACGTCATCAAAATGGTTAAGGCCGGTTTTGATGACACAGTTATCATTGCGAAAATCGGCAGTTCCAAATGTCAGTTCGATACATCGACCGACGCCCTCATTCAGTTGAAGCAAAGCGGCGTCAGCGCGGCTGTCCTGAACGTGATGGTGGGAGGAGGGGCAGCTCTGGCGGTGCCGCAGCCGGCAGAGATTGCGGCTGGCGGAAAGAAGGCCGAGCCGGAGCCGCCACAGGTTTACAAACCTCGTCCCCTTCCCAGCGGCCAACATTTCGTGATCATCGATATCAGCGTTCGGAAGGTTGTTTCGTTGGATAGGTATACGCTTGAGGTCAGCTTCATCGTCCCGGCGGGGTCCGCCACAGACCGAACTACATTCGTTGACGTTTACGAGTCCAGGACAGTAGCGGGAGCGCGCACATTTCGTCCGGCTGGGACGTTCCAGAAGTTGACTGGCAGTTGGAAGCCCGGCGATCGCGTCACGCTCCCGAAGCTCGAGCTTCCGAAGGAATTTGCCGACCCGGCGAAAGGCTGGGACCTCAGGTTTTGCGTCGGATCAACGGCAGGATGTTATCCCAGCCCCAATCTCCTGGTGCAAGATAAGGTGGATTCAGCGTTGCCGCCAACGGCGCCGGGTGTTCCGTCTCAGCAGGAGTTGGCGGTCTGGAATTCAATCAAGGACAGCGCTGACCGCAGCCTGTTTGCGGACTACCTGCAGCGCTTCCCCAATGGATCATACCGGGCCATCGCGGAAAAGCGGATGACATCGCTGAGCGAGGGCGACCGTACGCGGGCGGCTGCTAGCGTCGATCGCGGCCTTCGTGCGGGTATCGAGAAGGAAAACCCGAAAGACGGGTTGAAATACGTCTGGATTCCGCCGGGCAGGTTCTTGATGGGCTGTTCGGCCGGGGACACAGAGTGCAAAGACGATGAGAAGCCTGCGCACGAAGTGACCATCACGAAGGGCTTTTGGATGGGGCAGACGGAGGTGACGCGGGAAGCCTATCAGCGGGTAATAGGGAACAACCCAAGGGATCTAAACGGGGCCAAGCTCCCGGTGGGTGCCGTGAGTTGGAAAGAGGCGCAACGCTATTGCCAGTTGATCGGAGGGCGGCTACCAACCGAGGCGGAGTGGGAGTATGCAGCGCGGGGCGGCACCCCGGCCGCACGCTATGGCAATTTGGAAGATATTGCCTGGTATCGGGACAATAGTGTTTCAAGGGCGCATGAGGCCGGGCAGAAACAGCCGAACGCGTTCGGACTGTACGACATGCTGGGGAACGTGGCGGAATGGGTGGCGGATTGGTACGCGGATTACCAAGCCGGGAGCCAACAGGATCCGGGCGGTCCGGCAGGTGGCCAGTATCGCGTGGCACGGGGCGGCTCCTGGGGCTTCAATCTCAGGGGCGAGCGCGCGTCCGACCGCATCAAGGTTGGGCCGGAGGCCCGTTACAGCGACTTCGGCCTTCGGTGCGCCACTCTGGCCGACGCCTCTCTCAACCCGCCTGCACACCTGCCCGCGGCGGCACCGTCGATTCAGCAGGAGCCACGCCAGGATCAGCTCAACGAGACTACCGCCGACGTGAACGGCGTCACCGGAACCCTCGGTGTGCAGAGCGGCCTCATTGCCACTAACCCAAAGGAACTGGCCGCGCTTCGCTTGAAGGGCGAGCGCAACTACACCGATGTCAAGCTGGGCAAGACCAAACAGCCGCAGCGCTTCGGCGATATCGCTCTCAGGCTGGACTCCGTCAATCCCAAGCAGGGCAGGTACACAGTGGAGATCCTCGCTGACGACAAGACGCTCTCCAAGAAGGAGAAATCCATCAACGAACCGGTACAGTTCTACGCCGTCAAGGGCGGCCGCACTCCCTACGAACTGGTAATCTACCAAATTAATAAGGACGGCATCGTCGGCTACCTTTCTACGCCCAGGGTTACCACCGACTGGACGCGGGTCGAGCGCATCTACCAGGAGGTCCGCCTCGGCCCGACCAAACAGCCGCAGCGCTTCGGCGAATTCGCTCTGATGCTCCACGGCGCCGATCCCGAAAGGCAAACGTACTCTGTGGGCGTGATAGCCGACGACAAGATGACGCTCAAGCAGGACAAGAACGTCAACGAACTCGTCCAGTTCTACACCATCAAAGGCGGGCGCACCCCTTACAACCTGATCATTAATCAGGTGACTACTGATGGCATCTTCGGCTATCTCTGGAGCGGACCGGGGGGCGCAACCGACACCAAGGAACGCGAGGCCCTGCGTCTCAGGAGCCAGCGAAATTACACCGACATCAAATTGGAAATGACCGGACAGCCGCAGCGCTTCGGTGATATCGCTCTGAAGCTGGCCTCGGTCGATCTCAAGAGGAACACCTATTCGGTGTATGTGCTGGCTGACGACAAGCGGATCTATAAAGAGGATAAGGCGATCAATGAGCCGGTTCAGTTCTACACGATCAAGGGCGGTCAAATCCCCTACGAACTAGTAATTAACCAGGTCACCAAGGACGGCGTCGTTGGCTACCTTTCGACGCCAAAAGACACGGGAACAAGATGACCTCAGTGGAACTCTCCGCTGGGAAGGAGTTCGAAATGCAGACAGGTTGGAGCGGGACATGGACATAAGCGCGTTCCTTACTTTCAAGAAGATGATCACGCCGGTGATCATTCAAACGCTGTTCTGGGTTGGCACAGGCATCGCTGTCATTGCGGGCCTGATCGGAATCGGCTCCGGCCTTTCCTCCTCCTATGGCGGGGGGAGCCAGGTTCTTGCGGGCTTGCTGATTTTGGTTTTGGGCCCGGTTTTTGCGCGGATCTACTGCGAGCTCTTGATTTTGTTGTTCAGGATGTACGAGACGCTCGGTCAGATTCGGGATGGGTTGGCCGAAATGCACGGTCAGGGAGCGCGGACGGTTCACGCGGACGGCGGTCAGTAATTCGCCCAAGTCTTCGAGGAGAAAACATATGTTCAAATGGTTGAGTTCCGGATATCGACTGCAGGCCTGTCTGATCGGTACCGCAGCAACCGCCGTGCTGCTCCTAGCCTCTTGCGGCCCGAAGGCGCGCGTTGTTGGCGAGGTTCGCGACGGCTTTGGGACGCCGCTACGCGATGTAGAGGTCTCGATCCCCACTACCGCGTTCAAAGACAGGACTGGCTCCAACGGAAAATACGCAATCCCGTTCGCGCCTGGCAAATTCTCCCTCGGCTTCGCGAGATCTGGCTATTCGAGTTACAGCGTGAACCAGGAAGTGTCCGTGGAGACAACAGTGCCCTTGGCGACGATTACGCTATACAAGCATCCTCCAGAAAAGGGCATATGGCTCTTTGGGGACAATGACTACGTCGCCATTCGACCAGGGAAACTCATCAGTGCGGGTGGAGACCGCAGAAACTTCGCATGGACGTATCAGACGACGTTTCGCGTTAGCGGAGACTTCACGAAGGTAATACAGCAGAAGCTCTTCCGCTTCCTGGACGATTCACCAGAACCACTGGCTCTGTTGAAGGTGTCGGATCAAGGCATACTCGCTACGCGTGCCGAAAGCTGGATGGGTCTTGGGAACACTCTCGGCACGAGAATCAAAGAAGACACCAAAGGCGTCGCTGACGACATGATGGTTCGCGAGGTCTCCCTCGGCCCAGGGCAGTATGCGTACGTCCGACTTGACCAGAATTCTGGGCAGCTTTCCGAACCGGTCTTTCCGTTTGATGTCCAACCTAACAAATAGCGTGAAAATGCACGGAGGAGAGAGAAACAGATGCCTTTCGATTCTTTCAAACAACTTCGCCCGAAGTGGCAACTTCCAGTTATCTGCTTCTTGGTGATTGGCATCGGCAGCATTGCGGCATTGCGGATATTCGGCCAAGCGCGGAAGGCGAGTCCAAGTGCCACTACGCAGTCCGCTCCGCCGCTTGGGTTCTGGCTGAGCGTTTTCCCTTGGGGCCAGCAGGTGTTTGGGATACAAACGGATGTCGCCAGCCCGAGCATCCTGTACGCCACCACTAACCGGGGCCTTTTTGAGACCGCCAATGCAGGCATGACTTGGCATCCACTATTTCTGAGCGCCGGCAATCTGGCGAGCTTGACATTCAGTCAAAGTAGGAGTTCGCCTGACGTGATGTACCTTGGTATCGCTTTCGGAAACCAGCAGGGCGCGGTTCTGAAGAGCACAACCAGGGGTGTCGGCGGGTGGCAGCGAATCGGAACTGAGGACATACAACGAACGGTTGAGAGCGTTCAGGTCGATCCAGCAAGCCCAGACATCGTCTATGTTGTTTCAGACTCTTCGAACGGTGCTTTTATTTGTGGCAGATGTGTTCTATACGAGTCTAGGAATGGAGGACGCACCTGGGCTAACGTTGCGCCGAACGTGGCCGCTCGGAGCCCGAGTGCCGTAGCGCTGACTGTCATGTCGGGCGACCCGCAGAAGCCGGGGCGCCTTATCGCTACCTATGAAAAGCGTGACGCCTCTTCAAAGATTTACGGAGAGTCCTTGGTGGGCAGGGACTTAGGCAGTCTGTGGGAAAGTAACGACAGCGGGTTGTCCTGGCAGCACAGAAAATCGTGGGTGGTTCCTATCATCAACTCGAGTGGGTATAAGGCCATCGCATGCAACTGGACGAGTTTCTTTTTCCACCCCAGTGACAGTAGCCTCGTCGCGGGCACTGCTGATGGAGACGGGTGGGGCGGAAACAACCCACCCATCCTGGTGCTTTCCCACGATGGCGGAACCTCGTGGCGGGACGTCCGGATTAACGAAAAGGCTCCCTTTCGGGAGACGGCACAGATGCAGTCGTTCGCATGGTCTCTGTCATCGCCCGGCACGGTCTATGCAGGGACGTCCGAGTCCTTGTATGCGTCGTCGGAGTTCGGCCAGAACTGGCGTCGGATTCTTCCATATCAGACGACCGACGTGGTCGCACCGTCCTCAGGAGAGCTTTATGCGGTGACTGCGGTGGGGGTTCTGAAATCAAGAAATGGCGGCCGGACATGGCATCTGGCTGGCCTTGGGCTGCCAACTGGCGCTGGCGTAGCCGGCTGCAGCCTGCAAACAATTACTTCCGAAGAGGAAGTTTACGTGAGCTGCCAGGGCGGATTTTGGAAGACCTCTGATAGCGGTCTGTCGTGGAAGTGGCGTGACACGGGCGCCGATCCAACCCCAGGAGTGAGCGCCGAGATTCTCCCTAAACGCCGTGGCCAGGACGTCAGAGATCTTCTGGTTACAAAAGACAAAACGGTGTACATGAACCTGTTCTCCGACGGTGGTGCGAGAATTCTCAAAATCCAACCGGACGGCAATACTGTCAATGTCGATCTGCGCGGCAAGGCCCCCAATAGGATCGGCGGCTCTCCGACCGACCCAAATACTCTTTACGTGACGGCCAGTGAGGGCTTTGCGTCATGGAAAGATGCAATGGGTGGCACGGCGCTGATG
Source organism: uncultured Solibacteraceae bacterium (assembly GCA_964520085.1). Classification (GTDB taxonomy): domain Bacteria; phylum Acidobacteriota; class Terriglobia; order Bryobacterales; family Bryobacteraceae; genus Bog-375. Next base: position 10,447 of record CAZFOP010000076.1, read on the forward strand.
AAATCCGATGATGGCGGTTTCAGTTGGCAGAGCTTTGACCTGGCGCGGTGGGTGAGACCAAGGCTTGCCGGCACTTCGTTGGCAAGCGTGCCGATCTTTGCAGTCGCCCCCCAATCTCCGAACACCGTTTATGCTGTTGTTAACTTGTATGATCGGCGAACGGGCCGGCGTGATGGCGCGCTAGAACGAACAACAGACGGTGGCACCAGTTGGCGCGATGTGTTCCCGGAAGCCTTGCTGGGCGGCACGGTGCGCGGCGGCCAGGTGGGGCAGTTGGTTTCGATTGTCATTGATCCGAGGGATTCGCATACGGTCTATTTGGTATTCCAGCGTGGAGTGTTCAGGTCAGGAGACGGAGGCGGCCAATGGGCTGAGTTGCCTATCACGAAGGCAGGCGCGATAAGTGATCTTGCGGTCGATTCTGAATCGTCCAAAGTTCTTTATGTTGCTGCAGACACTGGGATCTGGTACAGCGGCGACGCCGGCGCCAGTTGGTCTGTCTTCCAGACGGGATTCTACGCACAAAAAGCCACAAGGGTTCTCTCAGCGTCCCACATGACGCTAGTTCAAGGCGAGAACGGCGTCTATCGATTGACAGACCGCGCCATGAATTGGTTAGCGTCAAAGTGGAAGGACTTCGAGGAGAAACCCGAGTCTGCGCCGATTTCCATGAGCAGCGAAGGGCATTGAATGCCGCGCGAAGTTGGTGTCGGCGGCGCGACTGCCCCCACGATGCCCTTAAGCCGCCGACTCCTTCTTCATCTGGAGGACCTGTTTCTCATTGGCCTTCTTCCCGGCTTTCGCGCGGCGGCCTTGAATCCGGCGCGTTAGCTCGT
>CAZFOP010000077.1:0-11221 GCA_964520085.1 uncultured Solibacteraceae bacterium
ACTCCGACGTCATCAAGGCGCAGATTCAGGTGGAGCAGCGCCAGCGCGACGCCGAAGACGGCCAGCTTACGTTGGATAAAGCCCGCCTGGCGTTCGCGGTTCTTCTGTTTCCGGATTTCCGCCAGGATTTCGCCGTCGAGGACGATCTGGACGCCGCGTCCGCTCTGCCGCCATTCCCGCAGGTGCAGGAGATGGCCGGGCACGACAATCCCGATATGCGTGCGGCGCGGGCGGCGGTGGAGCAGCAAACTCACGCGGTCGAATTCGCCCGCGCGGCGCTGTTGCCCACGATCTCGTTCGACTATTTCTTCGGCATCAACGCCAATCAGTTCGCCATTCGCAACGCGGATCAGCGCAACAACTTGGGCTCGGCGGCGCAAGCGCAATTGACGGTGCCGCTGTGGACCTGGGGCGCCGCCCGCAGCAAGATTCGCCAGGCGCAAATCGGGCTGGAGCAAGCCAGGAACGATTTGAGCTTCACCCAGCGCCAGTTGCTTTCCACCCTGCAGGCCTTCTACCAAGAGGCGCAGGTGGCCGGTTCGCAAGTGGATTCGCTGAAGCGTTCGGTGGAGCTTTCCGCTGAAAGCCTGCGGCTCACGATGCTCCGCTACCAGGCCGGCGAGGTCACGGTACTGGAAGTCGTGGACGCACAGACCACGCTGACGCAGGCCCGCAATGCCAGAGCCGACGGCCTGGCGCGGTACCGCCTCGCTCTGGCGGAATTGCAGACTCTGACGGGAGCGTTTTAGGAAATGAGGCAACAAAACTGCGTCCGTGGCGCACGCACTCCTGCGTGCCGCGTCGGCACTCCTGCTGACGCCCGCCGCCCCAGGACAGAGAGGCGTCGAGTAGAATCTCGACGCAGCACGCAGGAGTGCGTGCGTCACGTCAGCGGCGTTGCGACAGTCCTCGTCCTCTGCCTACTGGCCGCCGCCTGCGCCAAGAAGGAAGCGGCGGACGTTGAAAACGTGGCGGCGGTCGAAGTAACCCCCGTGGCGCAGGATTCCATTCGCCGCGTGGTGGAAGCCGAGGCCGTGTTGTACCCCATCGACCAGGCTTCCGTGGTGCCGAAGATCGCCGCGCCGGTGCAGAAGTTCCTCGTCAATCGGGGCGACCATGTGCGGGCGGGGCAATTGCTGGCGGTGCTCGAGAATCGCGATCTGGTGGCGGCGGAAAGCGCCGCCAAGAGCCAGGTGGATCAGGCCGAAGCGAATCTGCGCAGCACCGAATCTGCCGCCGTGCCCGAAGCCATCATGAAGGCGCAGACCGACGTTGCCTCCTACCAGGAACAGCTTGACGCTGCTCGCCGCGCGCTGGAAAGCCGGCAGAAGCTCTTCCAGGATGGCGCCTTGGCGCGCAAATCGGTGGACGATGCCGCGGTGACCTACGCGCAGGCCAAGGCTCAGTTTGAAACCGCGAGCGAGCATCTCCGCACCTTCCAGAGCGTGGGCAAACAGGAGCAACTCAAGACCGCGCAGGCACAGGTGGCCGCGGCGCAGGCGCAGTATCGCTCCGCCGGGGCGCAGGTGAGCTATTCGGAAATATTGAGCCCGATCGCGGGCGTGATTGCCGACCGGCCGCTCTACGCCGGCGAGATGGCCGCGTCCGGCAGTCCGTTGCTGACGGTGATGGATACCTCCCGCGTGGTGGCGCGCGCGAACATTCCCCAGGCGTTGACCGCGAGCATCAAAATCGGCAACACCGCCGTCATCCGTCTCGCGGACGGCCCGGTCGATGTGCCGGCGCGGGTGACGGTGGTGAGCCCGGCCACCGATTCCGCCAGTACCACGGTGCAAGTCTGGGCGGAGGCCGCCAACCCCGCCGAGCGGCTCAAGCCGGGAGCCAGCGTGCGTTTGAGCATCGTTACGGAAACCATCCCGCGCGCAGTGGCCATTCCCGCCGCCGCCATCCTGCCGGGCGAAGAGGGCGGCGCCGCGGTGCTGGTGGTGGGCGCCGATTCCACGGTGCATCGCAAAACCATCGAGACCGGCGCGCGCGATGGCGACAAGGTGCAGATTCTCCGTGGCGTTTTGCCCGGCGAGCAGGTGGTCACAGCCGGCGGCGTGGGCCTCGACGACAATTCCAAAGTGCGCATCGTTAAGCCGGGCGCGGGGGATGACGCTGGCGACGCCGGCAAGGGCGACGAGAAGAAATGAGCGGCGCATTCACGCCCCAGCCCGGCGCCGAAGCGGCCGGCACCAGCCATTGGACCGCGCGCCACGGCCGGCCCATCATCTTCGTCATCCTCACCCTGGTGGCTGCCGGCGCCTATCTGGCGCTGACCATTCCGGTTGCGGTCTTTCCCGAAACCAATTTTCCGCGCATCGTCGTCGGCGCGGATAACGGCGTTTTCCCCATCGACCAGATGCTGGTCACCGTCACTCGGCCCATCGAAGACGCTGTCAATACCGTCCCCGGCCTGGACCACATCTGGTCCATCACCAGCCGAGGCACGGCGGAAGTCGACCTATTCTTCGACTGGAAAATTGATATGTTCCGAACGCTGGAGCTGGTGAACGCCGCCCTGGCCCGCGCCCAGTCCACCCTCCCGCCCACCGCGAAGATCACCGCCAACCGGCTCACCTTCGCGGCGTTTCCCATCATGGGCTACAGTCTGACCTCGGACACAGTGCCGCAAACGCGCATCTGGGAGATGGCGACCTATGATCTGAAACCGCGTCTCAACCGCACTACGGGCGTTTCAACCGTGGTGATTCAAGGCGGACAGGTCCCAGAGTTCCAGATCGAGCCGGATCCAGCCAAGCTGGTCGAAACCGGCACCACGGTGCCCAACATTCTCGACTCGCTCGCCCGCAGCAACATGGTCGATTCACCGGGGTTGATCGAAACCAACCATCAGCTTGTGCTCAGTCTGGTCAGCGGGCAGACGCGGACGTCCGCGGAAATTGGAAACATTGTGGTGAAGACCACGCCCGCCGGCGCACCCATTCACATCGGCGACCTGGGCAGTGTCGCTCCTTCCGTGATGCCGGTCTATACCATCGTTACCGCCAACGCGAAGCCCGCCGTCTTGCTGAACGTCTATAGGCAGCCCGACGGCAACACCGTGACCGTGGCCAACGCCGTCCACGCTGAGATCGAACGCATCCGCCGGACGCTGCCGAAGGGTGTGGAGCTACGGCCGTACTACGATCAATCGGAGCTTGTCAACGATTCCATAAGCAGCGTGCGCGATGCCATCCTGTTGGGGCTGGTTCTGGCGTCGTTGATCCTGGTGTTGTTCCTGCGCGACTGGGGCACGTCGCTGGTGGCCGGGCTGGTGATTCCCGCCACCATCGCGATCACCTTCATCGCGCTGCGCATCCTGAATGAGAGCTTCAACCTGATGACGCTGGGAGGCCTGGCGGCGGCGGTGGGCCTGGTGATCGACGACGCTATCGTCGTAGTGGAAAACATCGTCATGCATCGCGACCGCGGCCAGACGCGCGCGGAGGCGATCCGCAGCGCCCTCCGCGAAATCCGCGTCCCGCTGGTCGGCTCCACGGTCACCCCCATTGTGGTATTCCTGCCGCTGATTTCCATCACCGGCGTCGAGGGCGTTTTCTTCCGCGCGCTGGCCATCACTGTCACCATCGCACTGGTAACTTCGCTCGCCCTGGCGCTTACCTGGACGCCGACGCTCAGCCACTACTTCATCCGACGTCGTGGGCGCCACAACCCCGAGGAGGTTGACGAAGTGCCATCGCGTGGCATGCGTGCGTACGGGGGCGTGCTGCGCTTCGCCCTCGAGCACCGCCTGGCGCTGGCCCTGTTCACCGTGGTGCTGATCGGGGCATCGTATGTCTGTTACACGCGCCTCGGTTCGGACCTGCTGCCGGAGATGGACGAGGGCGGCTTCGTGCTGGACTACATCATGCCCGCCGGTTCGTCGCTCGAAGCCACCAACCGCGTGATCACCCACGTGGAGCAACTGCTGCGTGCGACGCCGGAAGTGGAGAGCACGTCGCGGCGCACCGGGATGCAGCTTGGCCTGGCCACCTTGACCGAAGCCAATACCGGCGACATCGCGGTGAAGCTGAAGAAGCGGCGCGACCGCGGCGTGGAGGAAGTGATTGCCGATGTCCGCGCGCGTGTGCGCCAGGCCGAGCCGGTTCTCGATATCGAGTTCACTCAGATCCTGCAGGACATGATCGGCGACCTGAGCAATGCCCCCGAACCCTGCATCATCAAGATGTTTTCGGACGACCCCGGCACGCTGCGACGCTGGGCGCCGGAAACGGCGAAGGCGATCGGCAGGATTCACGGTGTGGTCGACGTGCTGGACGGGATCGAAAACACCATCAGCGGTCCCGCCACGGTCTTCAACGTGGATCCGGTAGTGGCGGCCCGCGCCGGGTTTTCGCCGCAGGAAGTGGAGGTGGATGCCAGCGCCATGCTGCAGGGCGAGCCCGCCGCGGCGCCGTTGGTGGTGAACGACCGCGCTTACACGATTCGTGTCCGATTCCCGGAGCGCACGCGCGCCACGCTCGATGCCATCCGCGACACCGTGCTGGTGAGCGGCACCGGCAAGACCGCCAGCATCGGCTCACTCGCCGGCATGGTGCAGATTCCGGGCCAGACCGAGATCCGCCGCGAGAATCTGCAGCGCGATGTCCAGGTGACCGCCCGCTTCGAAGGCCTGAACCTGGGCGAAGGCATGGACAAGGTGCAGCAGGCGGTTCGCGATCTGCACATCCCGTCCAGCATCCGCGTCGCCTACGGTGGCCAGTACGAAGAGCAGCAAAAATCCTTCCGCGAGCTGGTGGTGGTGCTGCTGCTGGCCATCGTGCTGGTGTTTACGGTGCTGCTGTTCGAGTTCGGCAGTTTCGCCGCGCCCACGGCTGTGCTGGCCTCGGCCATCCTTTCCACCTCCGGCGTTTTCCTTTCGCTGCTAGTGACCGGCACCACCTTCAATCTGTCGTCGTTCATGGGCTTGATCATGGTGATTGGCATCGTGGCCAAGAACGGCATTCTACTGCTGGATGCCGACCAGAAGTTTCGCGCCGCCGGCATGGCGCCGGAGGAGAGCATGCTGCGCGCCGGCGAGCGCCGCCGGCGTCCCATCCTGATGACCGCGCTTGCCACCGTGGCCGGCATGATACCGCTGGCGTTTGCCTGGGGCGCCGGCTCGCAGATGTTGCAGCCCCTGGCCATCGCGGTCATCGGCGGCATCCTCGCCTCTATGGTCCTTTCGCTGGTTGTAACGCCAGCCGTCCGCTATTACCTGGAAGCAGGAACCGATTCGGTTTAAGGAGCAATACGATGAAGACGCTTTTTGCATTCGTCCTGCTGGCATCCGCCGCATTCGCCGCGGAGGGCTACCACGTTCTAAACACGATCAAGATCGGCGGTACCGGCGGCTGGGACTACGTCACTGCCGACGGCGCCAACCACCGGCTCTACGTCTCTCACGGCACCAGCATCGCGATTGTGAACACCGAAACCGCCGCCGTGCTGGGCACCGTCGCGGACCTGCACGGCGTGCACGGCATCGCGGTCGCCCCCGAACTCCACAAGGGGTTCATCAGCAACGGCCAATCCAACTCGGTGACGGTCTTCGATCTCGGCACTTTCGCCAAGACCGCCGAAATCCCAGCGGGGCAAAATCCGGACGCCATCTGCTATGAGCCGAAAACGCAGCGCGTATTCACCTTCAACGGCCGCTCCGGCGACTCGACCGCGATTGACGCCAAATCGAACGCCGTGGTGGCGACTTTCCCCGTCGGCCCGAAGCCGGAGTTCTGCGCCGTGGCGAGCAATGGCAAGCTCTACGCCAATTTGGAAAACACGTCCGAGTTGATCGAGATCGATGCCGCCAAACCGGCAGTCACACGCACCTCCAAGCTCGACCCGTGCGACGGACCATCGGGCTTGGCCATCGACACCCAGGACGGCGTGTTGTTCTCCGTCTGCGGCAATAAGACGATGGCGGTGACCGATATCCAACAGATGAAAGTGATCGCCACTCCCGCGATCGGCCAGGGCCCGGATGCCGCGGGCTACGATCCCGGCACGGGACTGGCCTTCAGCTCCAACGGCCGCGACGGCACGCTGACTTTGGTCAGGCTGGTTGGCGGCAAATGGCAGCCCGTCGACACCGTCACCACCGAACCCGGCGCGCGCACCATGGCAGTGGATACGGCGACGCACAAGATCTACCTGCTCACCGCCGAATTCGGTCCAATGCCGGAAGCCAAACCCGGCCAGCGCGTCCGCCCGCCGGTCGTGCCGGATACATTCCACGTGCTGGTGGTAGGCAAATAGCGGACAGTCGCAGCAAAGACCAGCGGCGTAGGCGCCCTTGTCCGCACCGCCCGGCGACGTTCGACGCGACCGCAACACCAGTGATGACTCAGGTTGCGGTGGATTGGCCTGAACCCACCGCGCCGGTCGCGAGCCAGGTCGGCCTGGTGGTGAGAACGGGACTTCGCGGGAGTATCCGCCCAGAACGCCGTATCTGGACAACACACTGAGCGGCTAAGGTCCGAGATGGCGGCAAACCGGCCAGCGGATTGCCGCGGGTTGGCCGGGAGACTGTACGGCACCGCCTCGGGGCATATCGGCAGCACGACGTACGACCACCACCTGGGTCTCACAGCCTAACCATTTTCCACATTTCTGACATCGACCCAGGTTCGCGCGACTCGCGCCAAGAGTCGCCTTTCGTCCGACTCACTTCCCGAGTTCGGTTAACACCGCAATCAGGTTCGCGATCTCTGTCCGGAACCGCTCCGGATCGCGCACTGCGAACCCATTGAAGATCCCGAGCGCCTGCTCATAGGCTTGGCGGGCGTCGTCCGTCCGGTTCTGTTCGCGGTCCAGGACGCCGAGGTCGTTCAGCGTCGTCGCTACATCGGGCAGGTAGGTCTCGGGGCTCTTCCGGGCCAGTTCGCGCTGAATCCTGAGCGCCTCCTCATAAGCTTGGCGGGCGTCGTCCAGCCGGTTTTGGACGTTGTCAAGGGTGCCCAGACTGTCCAATGTCCCCGCCACATAACGCAGGTAGGTCTCGGGGCTCCGCCGAGCCAGATCGCGGCGAATCTTGAGCGCCTCCTCATAGGCTTGGCGGGCGTCGTCCATTCGGTTTTGGGCGCTATCCAGGACGCCCAGGTTCTCCGTAGTCCCTGCTATATACGGCAGGTAGGTCTCGGGGTTTTTCCGGGCCAGATCGCGGTAGATCTTGAGCGCCTCCTCATAGACCCTGCGGGCGTCGTCCATCCGGTTCTGGTCGCCATCTAGGACGCCCAGGTTGTTCAGCGTCCGCGCCAAATCGGGCACGTAGGTCTCGGGGTTCTTCCGGGCCAGTTCGCGGTAGATCTTGAGCGCCTCCTCATAGGCCTGGCGGGCGTCGTCCATGCGGTTCTGTTCACGGTGAAAAACGCCCAGGTTGTTCAGCGCCATCGCCACATTGGGCAGGTAGGTCTCGGGGTTCTTCCGGGCCAACTCGCGGTAAGTCTTGAGCGCCTCCCCGAAAGCCTCGCGGGCGTTGTCCATCCGGTTCTGGTCGCGGCCCAGGATGCCAAGGTTGTTCAGCGTCATCGCCACATCGGGCAGGTAGGTCTCGGGGTTCTGCCGGGCCAACTCGCTGCGAATATCGAGCGCCTCCTCGAAGGCTCGGCGGGCGTCGTCCATCCGGTTCTGGTCGCGGTCCAGGATGCCCAGGTTGTTCAGCGTCGCCGCCACATCGGCCAGGTAGGCCCCGGAGCTCTTTCGGGCCAGTTCGCGACGAATCTTGAGCGCCTCCTCGAAGGCTTGGCGGGCGTCGTCCATCCGGTTCCGGTCGCGATCCAGGTCGCCCAGGTTGTTCAGCGCGAGGGCCACCGCTGCTTCGTTTCGGTCTTGCCGCGCAATCTCCAGGCAGCGCTCGTAAGATTTCGCCGCTACCGCGTGACGCTTCAGTCCCTGGCTGAACCATGCGAACGCGAAATTGACGCCGAGACTGTTGGGTGCAGCGTCGAGCGCCTCGCGGTAGGCGGCCTCCGCGTCCGCGAATCTGAACTGGGTTGTGAGCAACTGCGCCTTCAGAACCCAGGACTCGGCGGCCTGCTCGACCTCCTTTTCGGCTTCCACTTTCCTCTGTTTCGCGGCCGCCAGATCACCGCGCAGGCGCTCCTCACCCAGGATCTTCAGAGCTTGTTCGATCTGGCCGTCCAGGAAAAGCCGCATAGCCCGGTTGTACAGTTCGGACGTTTGGCCTGGCTTCGCCCTGGCGAGGTCTTCGGCGGCTTTCTCGGCGGCACTTCTAGCTTGGTCGCGTTCCTGTCGGAGGTGGCCAATGGCCTCGGAACCGGTGGACTGAAGCTCAGCGAGGCGCTTCCGGTAGTCCGCTTCGATCGCGTCCAAGCCTCTGAGCCTGTAATAGCGACGCGCCATCTCCTCGCGGCTGGCCTGCCGGCAAACCAGAATCAGCAGGGGCTTGGCGTCGGGGTTTACCGGCAGCATCTGCTCCAACTGCACGTCGTTGACGACTACGTAGCCGGCCTTTGCAGCGGCCAGTCGAACCGGGTCGCCCGGTTGTTTTCCGGGAAAGCCAAGTGTGAACTGGCCGTCGTCGCCGGTTGTCGTCGGATTGGCCCCCGTCGAAGTGATCTGAACGCCGGACGCGGGCGGCCCGCCAACCTCATTTTCGAGCACCAGGCCCTTCAGCACCGCCCCAGCGGAGCACACTTCGCAAAGAGCCAGAGATGCGGTCACGATGCGGAGGAACACGAGCATCAGGGCCTCCCTGGTTTGGCTTGTCGTCTGCCGAGCGGGATCGTTATCTCGTTGGCATTGGGAACCACTTTGTAGATTCCCGAGACGCAGCCGGGAGCCACCGCTTGCAGTTCCAATTCGTCTTGCAGCCGGTCGCCCGGGATGGTCAATTCGAAATGGCCCGAAATTGGGTCTACGGCGGTCGAAAGTCCCGCCACCCGCACCTGTGCGCCAGAAAGGCAAAGCCCGCCTTCGGTCTCGACACGGCCGTAGATTCGCCCCGCCTTTCTACGCACCCGCGCAGGTAGATGCTGGCTTTATCGAGCTTCAGTCCTCTGTCCGAGGCAACGGATTCGAATTTGTCCGAAGCAACCCAGATGGGTACCTCCTGGCCGCGGAAGCTGGCCGGGATTGCGGGGAAGTACGCCTGCCCCTGATCGCCGATTTGCACGTGACGGCGATCGCCACCGAGATCGATAAACACTTCGCCCGAGTTGCGAAGGACGGTGTCCTGCGCTCCGTTCGCTCCATGCACATATACGGTCAGGGGGAAGGTCGAGAGATCGGGCACCAGGACGAATCCGAGGATTACGACCAACAAGAAAGCAACGATCGGCCCCCCGAGAACCAGCTTTCCACCCAGTTGACGGCCCTCATACGCAGCGTATGACTGGAGGACTCCGAAAAGGAACGCGGCTACCGACAGGCCGAGCGGCAGGAGAACGATATAGTAGAGCTTGCCCGTGAGGCCGAGGGCGACCAGTGTCTCCGCCTTCCAGACCATAAGAAAGACGAGTGCCGCCGCCGCCAGAAAACCCGCGAGAGAAATGAAGGCGAATGGGGCGACTTTCGCCCACGGACTCAATTGGACGTTGTTCTTGGGCATATCAACTGGTACCACCGCCTGTCATTGGCGGAAGTAACGCTGATCCATTCTGCTCACCCCACGTCGCAGAGTCAAGCCCAAAAGAAGGGGAGACTCCACGCAAGGGAACAACGCGGAAAGGGTCGGGGATCACGGCCGAAGAAACCGATCGCCACCGACGGGCCCCTTCGCGACGTCTCTGGCTGGGCGTATCCCAAACGCATTGGGCTCGGGCTCGGTGGCCCGCTCGGAAGTTGGCAAGGCCGGACCAGTTTAACCTATCACGCCGATTTCGCGGAAGTGGTCGCAAAGGCCCCCGAAGTCCGCTCGTGGGAAGCGGAGTGCTTCGATTCGTCCCGTGAAACGCCGTCCCCGGAATCTGGTCAAAGTCAGCGTGTTGAGCAGCTCCGGGCAGCCACAATCTCAGTCCGGGCCCACCGCGCAAATCCCGAGTCACAACACCCACTGACCATTTCTGCACCCTCCAAGCCGCCAGCCACACAAGACTTACACTCACTTCCCCGCGCCGCGCGCATCCGCCTCGCGCCTCCCTCCATGCCACAGTAAGTACAGGAAGCTCCACGGCGCACGCACTCTTACGCAATGACCCTAGGTTTTCGAAGAACGAAAGCTCGGCAAGAGAAGTGGGGCAGGTCCGCGACCTGCCAACCAGGACCGCGCGGGGATCTCAATCGTTGAAAAAGTCCACAAAACGGGGCGAATTCACCCCGTTCTTACACGCCAGCTTATTTTGTTTTCAGTAACTTAACCGTCCGAAAACGGGGCGAATTTGCCCCGCGTCGCGTTGCAGAAAAATGTAACAGTCTCCGGGCGACTACCCCCGTGACACGCCGTCTCCGGAATCGACACCCGCCGCTATCCCCCTCCGCCCTACCCCATTCGCTTTGGGGGCCGCAGCAATCGGCGCGGCAGTTTCGAAAGGTACGTCAGCCTCTCCACTATCGGCAACAGACGCCGCACCGTGCGGCCATGCAGAATCAGGCTGCCGATCACCAGCGCCGGATGCGGGATTGTGGTGCAGCATCGCGAACAGACATCCACCTCGCCGCCGCGGCCGGAACCGTGCAGCCGCCGCATACGTTCCATCTCCGGAGAGTTCCAGATATTCACCAGCGACTCACGGGTGAGGTTGCCCACCGGCGCGCCGTCCAACATGTAGCTCTGGCAGCACGGGTATACATCGCCGTTCTGCTTGACATACATGGGACCGCGCCACAGGTAGTGGCACGGATGCTTCCAGTCTTCCGCCGCGTGGCCTGCATCGGGACGCATCAGGTTGGTCTCATCCTCCTTGATGCGCACTTGGTCCACACCGGGAAGCGCGCTCCAAAATGCGAGAAAATCGCCTGTCTCTCCCGCATTGCCTTCCATCGAGACCATCTGCACCACTACTTGCAGCTTCGATCGCCGTTCGTGCTTCATGCGGGCGAAGCGCACGAAATTGTCGCGCACCTTTTCGAAATTAGCGCCCTTGCGGTAGAACTCGAAGGTCTCTTTCTTGGCGCCATCGAAGCTGAGCGTCATCTCATCGAGCGGCGAATCGAACACGCGCGCCGCCATGCGTTCGTCGAGCAACGTCCCATTCGTCGAAAGCAGCGTCGCAATACTGTGACGATGGCAGAACTCGATGCGGTCGAAGATGCG
>CAZFOP010000078.1:0-11179 GCA_964520085.1 uncultured Solibacteraceae bacterium
GACTCCAGCCGGTCCGTGCCGACGCCGGCCATAATGGAGATCAGCAGCGTCTCGCGCCGTAGTCCCGCGTTGCGCAGCGCGGCCAGCACCACCGGCGCGTCATTCGGTTTGACGCACAGCAGAATCAGATCGGCACCGGCGACACGCGCCTGGAATTCGGATTCGACCGCGATCCCGAGCGCCTCGGACGCAGCCTCGCAGGTGGCCGGATTCTTATCGCCGGCCCACACGCGGTCGTGCGCGATCAGCTTTCCGGAGAGCAGTCCGCGCAGCAGCGTCTGGCCCATTACTCCGGCGCCGATGACGCCCAGCGTGGCGCCTTCGCCAATCACGGATACAGGTTGAGTATGCTCGGGTTTCTTTGACATTGAGATGACCTCGATTTCAGGCGAAAGAGTACGCGGGCGAGACGCGCAGCTTGTCTTCCAGCCTGATTCTTGAAAGTAACACATTGATAGGTGGGAGCGACCACCAGGTCGCCAGTGCAATCATGCCGGCGTTTCCTGCCACGATGGTCTAAGAGCGTCGAGAGTGACTTCGACGCTGCACGTCAGACGCCGTGCGCCACGGCTCCCGCTCACACGCCACGGCGGCTGCCCCACAGATCGATGTGTAAACGTGGGCTGAAGCGGAAGCTTTCTTCTTTGCAGATTTCGGCGAGCCACAGCCCGCGTTCGGCCAGCCGCGCCTGCTCGGTGCCCTCGGGCATCAGGATGACGCGCTCGCGCGGCGCACGGAGCGAATCGATCAGCGCGCGAATTTCGTCGAGGTCCACCGGATTCTCAACCACGAATTTCAGTTGATATTCGTAGCGCTCCATTAGCTCCGCCAGCACGGCGGGCTGCATGCGCAGGCGGTCGTGCGGCGCGGCGAAAGTGCCGCTCGGCGTCGAATTGGAAAGCTTCGGGCTGATGCTCATCAGGTCGCACGCCACTGGCTGAAACATGGTGCCCGCCGTCTCGATGGTGATGTGCAGCCCCAGCGCGCGCAGCCGTTCGGTGAGCGGCACTATCTCGGGCTGGATCATCGGTTCGCCGCCGGTGATCACCACGTGCCGTGCCGGGTGCGCACGCACTTCATCCACGATCCGGTCGAGATCGAAATCCGTTCCTTCCGGAGACCACGAAGTGTAGGGCGTATCGCACCACGTGCAGCGCAGGTTGCAGCCGCTCGTGCGGATGAAAACCGAAGGCACGCCCACCAGCGCGCCTTCGCCCTGCAACGAGTAGAACAGCTCAGCGATCTTCAATGCCGGCCTCTTCGAATCCCTTGCGCCGCAGCAGGCAGGCGTCGCAGGCGCCGCAAGGCCGCCCGCCCAAGCCCGGATCGTAGCAACTGTGCGTGAGGCCGAACGGCACGCCCAGCTCGCGCGCCAGGGTCACGATCTGTGCCTTGCTGAGGCCGATGAGTGGCGTGTGAATCGTCAAACGGGTGTCCCCTTCCACGCCTGCCCGCGTCGCCAGGTTGGCCATCCGCTGGTACGCCTCAATGTATTCCGGCCGGCAATCCGGGTAACCGGAGTAATCGAGCGCGTTGACGCCAATGAAGATGTCCGTGCTTTCGAGCACCTCCGCCCATGCCAGCGCCAGCGAAAGAAAAATCGTGTTGCGCGCCGGCACGTAAGTCACCGGAATGCCATGGCTCATCTCGTCGAGCGACCGCGCTTTGGGCACAGCCAGGTTCGCCGTCAGCGCCGATCCGCCGAAGACATCGAGACCAACTTTCACCACCAGTTGTCGCTCCACGCCCAGCGCCGCCGCCACACGCGCTGCCGCTTCCAGCTCGAACCTGTGCCGCTGCCCGTAATCGAATGTGAGCGCGTAGCAGGCGAACCCGTCGCGCCGCGCCAGCGCCAGGCAGGTGGAAGAATCCAGGCCGCCCGACAAAAGACAAACTGCATTCCCGCGAGTTGCCACCTGTGGTGTCCCTTATAATTATAGTGTTTCGGGTTTGAGCGACACCACAGGAGACGATGCGGCGGCTGGGTGGCTTGTGTATGGAGTGCTTCTTGATTGATCACAGCCGTCTCGCCTAGAAGGCAGGCAGGCTAACGCATGCCACACCAACGCGCCGGTGGGGCATGCGTTAACTGGCCCGGATTGGCCGCCCATGCGCATCCGTTTCCTCACCAGCACGCCGCTCGACATCAGCCGCGGCAGCGGCACGTATGTCGGCATTGCGTTGCTGGCCCGCGCGCTGGGCGAACTGGGGCACGAAGTCGTCATCGAAGCGCCGCGCACGCACCTGCCGGTCTACACCGCCGAGCGGCTGCTCTTCAACCGCGGCTTGCGGCCCTCCGCCGATTTCGATTGCACGGTCGGCTTCGATATGGATGGCTACCGCATCGCAACCGAGGCCGGCCACAGCGCCGCGCTGAAGGGTGTGATCGCGGATGAAGTGCGCTTCGAGCGCGGGTTGACGCGCCTCACCATGGGGATACAGGCGCGCTGTGAGCGTCTGCACGTGCTCCGTGCTGCGCGTGTAATCGTGACCAGCCGCTATTGTGCCTCCCGGGTGCGCGCGCTCTACGGCGCAACGCGGGAGCCGCTGGTGGTGCCGGAATTGATCGACCTGGCCGCATGGCGGGCGGCGCTGGCCGCCGGCATCGCGCCGGGCACGGCCGGCAGGTTCACCGTCTTGTTCGTGGGACGCCTCTACCGGCGCAAGCGGGTGGACGTGCTGCTGCGCGCCGCGGCAATACTGCGCGGTCGCATTTCGGAACTCGATGTGCGCATCGTGGGCGACGGACCTTGCGCCGCGCCGCTGCGGCGGCTTGCCGGCGAGCTGAAGCTAAATGGCACGGTCGCCTTTCTCGGCGACGTTTCCAGAAGCCAATTGGTGGAAGAGTATCGCGCCGCATCGGTTTTTTGCCTACCCAGCGTGCAGGAGGGTTTCGGCATCGTGCTGCTGGAAGCGATGGCCGCGGCGAAGCCGATTGTCGCGTCGCGCGTGGCGGCCATCCCGGAAGTTGCGCCGCATGCCACGCTGGTCGAGCCGGACAACCCGGAAGCCTTGGCCGCCGGCATCGAATTGCTCTATCGATCGCCCGCGATTCGGGCCTCGCAATGCCATGAAGGCTCGGTTAGAGTAGAGCAGTTCGATGCGCCGCGCGTGGCGCGGTTGTTCTGTGATGCGATAGACGAAAAGGGCCCCCTTTTTCGCCGGCTGTAGGGGCCCGGGCACTGGCCGGCCCTTGCCAGGTAGGGGGAATATGGCCTACTTCAGCCGCGTACAAGCCGGCGTCCGCGCTCGAACAGGTCGGCGGCGTCCTCCACCAACTTGCGTCCACGCTCGAAGACGTCGCGGCCGGCATCGACCAAATCGGAGCTAGTCTGCGCAACCGCTTCCTTGCCCTGCTGCGTCTTGTCGGAGAGGTAGCGGCGTGTCTCGCGCCCACTCTTGGGCGCGAATAGCACCGCCACTGTGGCGCCGATTGCGGCGCCGGTCAGAAACCATGCGATGGTGCTGACCACCTCGTCCCGCCCGTTTCTTTCCGTCTTAGCGATGGGTTGTGCCGGCATGCGCCGCCTCCGCGGGAGCCTCGAGAGGAATGCGGCTCCACTCTCCATTCTGCGATATCCTTGAGGCATGGCGCAAGATCCCGAGCACGACGACGAGCAGCTTCCGAACGAAGACTCGCTCGACATATCCCACGATTTGGACATGGTGCCGGTCTACTCCTCGGCTACGGTGGATGCGGAAATGGAAGGCGACATGATTTGCGGCGTCCTGGCGGGCACGGGAATTGTTGCCGTCCTGTCGCGCTCTCAATTCCCGAACCTGGGAGTGTCCGTGCGGGTGCCCCGCGCGCGGCTGGAGGAGGCACAGAGGTTGATCGCCGAGGCGCAGATTGCCGGCCCGGAAGCCGCCGCCGAAGCCGAGCGCGCGTCTGAAGACGAGCACTAATACTACCGCGCCGTAAGGCGAACCACGAGTGAGGCCCCACGGCCAGGACAACACTGAGTCTCTGCGGGCCGGACATGCTCGGCCCACCGACGAATCGGTTTCGAGCTAGCAAGCGTAACGGGCGGCAGCACGCATCACTTTTGGCGCTTCGACGCCTCGTTCCTCTTCCGCCTGCAGAAATCCGAATTCAACCGGCTCATCGCGTTCGTCGAGCCAATCCGAGCCACAAAGCCGCAGCTCAACCGCGTCCTTGAGACCGGCGATGGCCAGACGCATCCGGGATTGCGTGTTGGCTAACACGACGGCTTCCATGGTGCCCCAGTCGTGGAGCCAAATCAACGTGTACATTCCAAGAACTCCTTGGGGAGGGTTACCTGATTTTCAACGACAAATCGGGGGGGAACAATACTTGCCTTGGTTAGGTTGCCTTGGTTATGTGCTAATCCTCTCACAGCGGCGCGGTGGCGGGGAGACATCGGCCACGCTGGAAAGCATGATCCACCAATGCGAGAATGGGGGGAATGGATCGCAGGAGTTTTATCAAAGCCTCGCTGGCGGCGGGCAGCAGTGCTCTGTTGGCCGGTAGGGGGTTCGCCTGTGGGGTTACCGGGTCCAAGCAGCAGGTGCCGGGTGCTGTTACGCACGCTGAAACCGATGGTTCCCGCTTCCCGAAAGGGTTTCTGTGGGGAGCGGCTACTTCCTCCTTCCAGGTGGAGGGCGCCTGGAACGCCGATGGAAAGGGCGAATCCATTTGGGACCGCTTCTCCCACACGGCGGGCAAGATCCAGGACGGCTCGACGGCCGACGTTTCCTGCGACCAGTATCATCGCTACAAAGAAGACATCGCGATCCTCAAGCGGCTGAACCTGAAAAGCTATCGCTTTTCGACTTCCTGGCCGCGCATACAGCCCTCCGGCACGGGGCCGGCCAACGCAAAGGGCCTGGACTATTACAGTCGTCTCGTCGATGCCTTGCTCGAAGCGGGCATTCGCCCCTTTTGCACCATATATCACTGGGAACTTCCGCAAGCGCTCGAAGACCGCGGGGGCTGGCCGAATCGCGATCTGGCAGGCTATTACGCCGATTTCGCGGGCGTGCTGGCAAGGAACCTGGGTGATCGAATTACAGTTTGGGCACCGTTCAACATGCCCTCGACATTTACTTACCATGGCTACGGCACCGGGTGGGACCCTCCCGGCAGAGCCAGCTACGAATTGTTCCTCAAAGCGGCACACACCGTCAACCTCGCGCAGGGCGAGGCATTCCGCGCCATCAAGGCGGCGTCCTCCAAGGCCACGGTTGGCAGCGCATACGGCATGGAGCCTGTCTATCCAAAAACGGATAGTGCGGCCGATTGCGCCGCCGCCGCGCGTTTCCACGCGTTCCACAATCTGTACTTCCTCGACCCGGCGATGCATGGTGAATACCCCAAGGCGTTCGACGGCGAGACGCCCTACGGGGCGATGGGCTTCCGGTCCGGCGACGAGAAGATCATGAAAGTCCCATTGGACTGGCTGGGGGTCCATTACTACTGCCGCCTGGTGGTCTCGGATTCCAGTGGCGGCGCGCCGGCGAGTGCGTCGAACCGCGACCCTATGTCACGGATGCATGTCGAAGTGCCCAACCAAGGCCCGCGCACCGACGGCGGCCTGGAGTTATGGCCTCGGGGCATTTACGACCTGGTGATGCAGCTCTCGCGCGATTACAATCACCCCATCATCGAGATTACCGAGACTGGCGGGAGTTACATGGACAGCCCCGATGCGAACGGCCGCGTGGCGGATGTGCGCCGCATTGCGTTTTATCGCGAGCACCTGGCGGAACTGGCGCGCGCCATCGCGGACGGCGCCAAAGTGCGTGCCTATCACGCGTGGAGCCTGCTCGATAATTTCGAGTGGGGGCATGGTTACACGCAGCGGTTCGGTCTTACCTATGTGGACTTCCAGAACCAGAAGCGAACGGTGAAGGATTCCGGCCTCTGGTATGCACGCGTCGCAGCCGCGAATCGCGTGGATGCGGACTAATCTCATGATCGCAAGCTTCGGTGCCATCGACGAACCACTCCCTGACGGCCGCGGCTCCGAACGGAGCCACAGCCGTCAGGGAGTGGTCACACCGCATACCGAGACGTCACACGGCCGGAGAATTGACCTCACATGCCGAAAGTTCTGATTGCCGGCGGCGGACTGGCCGGCCTCGCGGCGGCGGCGGCGCTGGGGGGCGCCGGATTCGAAGTCGATCTGTTCGAATCGCGCCCGTTTTTGGGTGGACGCGCCACGTCCTATCCGCTGCCGGCAGGTGAAGGTGAATCGGCAACCATCGACAACTGCCAGCACATCTTGCTGCGGAGTTGCGTCAACCTGCTCGATTTTTATGCGCGGTTGGGCGTGCGCGACCGCATTCGCTTCCATCGCGAATTCTTTTTCCTCGAGCCGGGCGGCCGCGCCTCGGTGTTGCGCCGCGGACGGCTTCCGGCGCCACTCCACTTTACCGGCGCATTTCTGAAAATGAAATGCCTGGGATTGGGCGACAAGCTGGCCATCGCGCGCGGCCTGTTGGCGATTCGCCGCGAGCGCACGCGGCGGCAGGACCTGGACCGCATCAGCATGCTCGACTGGCTGCTCGCTCATCGGCAGACGCCGCGCGCGATCGATCGCTTCTGGCGGCAGGTGCTGGTGAGCGCAGTCAACGAAGATCTGGACCGGATGGCCGCCATACATGGCTTCCAGGTTTTCTGGCTGGGGTTCCTGGCGCGCGCCGACGCTTACGAAATGGGTGTGTCCGCGGTGCCGCTGGCCGAGTTGTATGGAACCGATGCCTGGCAGCGGCTGCCGGCGGTGCGCATGCATTTTCGCGCGCCGGTGGAAGCAATAGGCGGGGACGGCTTCGTGGTCGCCGGCGAGCGGCATACCGCGGACTACTATATCTCGGCGCTGCCGTTCGAGCGGCTGCCGGCGGTTGGGCTTCCAGCGCCGCCGCTGGAGCATTCGCCGATCACCGGCGTTCACCTCTGGTTCGACCGCGAAGTCACCGCGCTCCCGCATGCCACGCTGCTCGACCGCACCATGCAATGGATGTTCAATAAGGATCGCGGGCGCTATCTGCAACTGGTGGTCAGCGCATCGCGCGATCTGACCGATCTGTCGCGCGAGCGAATCATCGAGATCGCGCTGGACGATCTGGGTCTGTACTTTCCGCGCGTGCGTGAAGCGAATCTGGTACGAGCGCACGTCGTCAAAGAACAACGCGCCACGTTTTCCGCTGCACCCGGCACAGAGGCTTTGCGGCCGCCCACAGCAACCGGTATTGCCAACCTGTTCCTTGCAGGCGATTGGACCCGCAGCGGCTGGCCCGCGACGATGGAAGGCGCGGTGCGGAGCGGATACATCGCCGCCGGTGCCGTGGCCCGCGCGGCAGGCCAAGCGACCGAGTTCCTGCTGCCGGATATCGCGTGAGGCGATTGGGCAAGCGAGGATGTTGAAAAGTTCAACGAATTTCAGAATATCAGGCCTGAAATAATGATTTCGTGTAATAAAACCAGAAAATATAGCCAGAAGTAAGTGGAGAATCCCCCTCCGGGAGTTTCAAAATAGAAACTCCGGTTACAGGGAGGTCCTCATGAGACGATTCGCGATTGCATTCCTTCTTCTGCTTCCTTTGGGCCTGTTCGCCATTGAGCCAAACACGGCGGGCGCGCCGACTGCGTCGGTGGCTTACGTACTGGACTCGGCGGGGCAAACGGTCACCGCGGTGGATCTGGGGAGCGGCAAGGCGACTGGCACGGTCTCGGTGGGTGGGCGGGAATCGCTCGCCATGTCCAACCGGGCCCGGTTGGACACGTTGCTGCTGACGCAGGATGGATCCCACCTGGTCCGGCTCGACCCCGGCGCGCAGAAGTTCACCTTCCGCTTCGGCCTGCATCCGCTGGAGAAGTCGACGGCGGCGATCATCGACACGAAGACCATGCAAATCGCCACACGCGTCGAGCTCGGCTGGGGTCTCAGCGCCTATCACTTGACCCCAGACCGGAAGGTGCTGGTGACCATTTGCGCCGGCTACCTCTCCCAGAAGCCGGAGGAGACGCTCCCGAGCGAAATGGTCCTGATGAATATGTCGACTGGTGAGGTGCTGGGGCACATCGCGCTGCCACGGCCGCCTTCGGCTTCCGTCCTGTCCAAGGATGGGAAGACGGTCATGCTGTTGTACGAAAAGCGGAGCGAGAAGCACGAGGCAGGCACGCCCGCGGAGGTGCAGTTCGTCAGCCTGGAGCAGCGTAAGATTGCCGGGCAAATCACGCTCGATGGCGCGCCGGATCTGCCGGTGCTGGCGCCTACGGGCGACTACCTGTACCTGATCGAAAAAGGGCAGCCTGTGGGCAAGCCGGAGAAATGCGTCAACGGCCGCATCCACGTCATCTCGGTGAAGGGGATGAAGGAAGAGACGATCCTCGACGCGGGTCTAGATCCAGGAGGCGTGCTGGCGGACGCGGCGGCCGGGCAGACGCTGCTGCTGAGCAACGGCACTCCGGTAAAGGGCCAGAAGCAGGTGGATGGGGAACTGCGCGTGATCCGCGGCGCGGAGATCGCGAGCTTGGTCAAGGTGGGACCGTCTCCGCAGTTCATCCGGCTATCGCCCGACCGGAAGCGCCTCTACGTCATCTCCTGGGGCGAACTGACGGCGATCGACTACGCGTCGCTGCGCGAGTTGGGCCGCATCCCGCACACGGGCGCCATCAGCGAACTGGCTTTCAGCCCGGCTGGGAAACTCGGCTTCGCGCTGCATCCGGCATCGAGCAAGCTGTCGATTCTGGATCTCGAGGCACAGAAGGAGGAGGCGGCGGTGACAACTGGAAGAGCCGGCATCAAGTTCGCCAAGGCCTTGGGAGCGGCGGCGATGACGGGTTTATCGGCTTACGCCGCCTACGGGCAGGCGTACAGCATGGCCGCGTCGACGGGCGGTGTCGGCTACGCCCCCTACCAGATCTTCACCGTGGCGCCGGCCAATACGCAGATCGCGGTGAAGCCGGACGGCGCGTTCGTATATGTACTGAACAGCCAGACCAACGACGTAACGATCGTCAACGCGAGCACGTCGGCGGTTGTGGATAAGATCGCCGCCGGCGGATCGCGGCTACAGCTTCTGAAGGGCAACGGCGTGTTGGCCGTGGTCGGGCGCAACTCGCTGCATCGCATCGACACCGGGACGCAGAAGGCGCTGCCGGAGATTCCCTTCGAGAAGAACCTGCTGGCTTTCCGCATGTCGCCGGACCGCGAGACCGCGCTTGCCCTGGTCGCCGGATCGGTGGTGGTGCTGGATGGGGCGAACGGCGAAGTGAAGGCCAAGCTCACCGGCTTCAAACGGCCACTGCGGGCGGTGTTTGGCCAGCAGGAAGCCGGAGCCGAGGAGCCTGCCACCGAGGAGCCTGCGGCCGAGGAGGCCGCCGGCGGGGACGCTTCCGCCGATCAGCAGTAGCCGGGCGTGGTGTGTTTTCGATCCCGGCCAAGAAAAGCCGAGACGACTCGGCGCTGCACGTAAGACCGCGTGTGCCACGCGCGCTAGCGGGCGGCGCGTTTCACGAGCCTGATTTCGAAGAGTTTCGGCCACAGCTTGCCGGTGACGAAGAGGCGGTTGGTGGCGGCGTCATAGGCGATGCCGTTGAGCACCGCGCCGTCGCCTCCCACGGTATCGTTGGGGCCGAGCAGTCCTGTGCAATCGATCCAGCCGACGACGTGGCCGGTTTTCGGGTCGATGCGGGCGATGCGGTCGGTCGTCCATATGTTGGCAAACACTTCGCCCTCGACCCATTCCAGCTCATTGAGGTTTCTGACCGGCTGCCCATCGGCGGTAACCGTGATGCGGCCCGTCTCCGCAAGCGTCTCCGGGTCCCAGAAGCGAAGTTGCGGCGTGCCATCGCTCATGATGATGCGCTTGCCATCCTGCGTCAGGCCCCAACCTTCACCCGGATAATGAAAATCGCGGCGCAACGCGAAGGTGTCGAGGTCGTATAGGAAACCCTCCTGGGCCTGCCAAGTGAGTTCGATCAGGTGGTCCTTCCAATTCACGATGCCCTCGCCGAAATACTGTCCGGGCAGATCGCGCTTTTCGAGCACCTCGCCGGTCTCCAGCTTCACCTTGCGAATGGACGACTGGTTGTTGATGCCGGTGCTTTCATACAGGAAGCCGTTGAGGTAAAACAGCCCCTGCGTGAAGGCGGTGTTGTCGTGCGAATAGGTATGAATTACCTGGCAGGTGTACTCGGGAATGGGGCCGGCTTCGGTGGAAGGCCCGCATGCGGCCGCAGCTAGAGCGGTGACCAGGATCAAAATGCGCATATGAGAATCAGCGTAGCGCGAAAAGAGTGCGGCAGGTCCCCGGCCGCACTTCTTAGAACGGAAACTCGTTGCGCGCGACTTGCTGGTAGAGGCCCGACTTGACCAGGTGATAGCTGTAGGGATTGACGGGCACGCCGCCTATGCGCACTTCGTAATGCAGGTGTGGCGCCGTGGCGCGCCCGGTGGCGCCCACCTCGCCTACGATCTGGCCCAAGCGTACGGCCTGTCCAGTCTGCACCATGGACCGCGAGAGGTGTGCATAGCAAGTGTCCACACCGCCACCGTGATCGACCTTCACCATCAGACCGTAGCCGCCTTCCCAGGAGGCCGCGATCACCACGCCATCGGCGGTTGCGCGGACCGAAGTGCCCGGAGGCGCCGAGATATCGACGCCGGTGTGGAACGCACCTTCACCCGAGAACGGGTCCATGCGCCCGCCGAAGGCTCCCGTCAACCGGCCGGCCACCGGCCAGATGCTCGGCCTCGCGCTGGCGGGCTGAATCCAGCGCGTGCGGTCGTTGTGCAATTCCATCGCATTGGCGCTGCGCAGGAAGTTGTACTCTTCCACACTTTCGGCGAAGGTCGGTGTCAGCTTGCCTTCGCCGGAAATATCCGAGGGCCCTTCCAACTTCTGTTTAATGCCGTAGGCGATCGAAACTTCCTGGGCGTAAATTTCCAGACTGGCCAATTGCTGATCGGTTTGATTGACGACCTTCTGGAGATTCTGGTAACGCGAGCGCAAAGTCTCCGCCTCGCGTCTGAGGGAATTGTAGTTGGCTACCTTCCACGCCATGCGCGCATAACTGGCGACGGCGCCGAAAACCGTGAAGCAGCCGAGCAGGGCTAATCCAAGAATGGCGTAAACTGCCTGATGCGGAATATGAACACGGCGAAGCCTGCCGCGGAGCGAATGGGCCAGCACCACGACAAAGTATTCCTGC
>CAZFOP010000079.1:0-11096 GCA_964520085.1 uncultured Solibacteraceae bacterium
CCAACGCCATGGAAAGAACCCACGCCAGCACCAAGTCGCCCCGCGAGTTGGCCCATGTCCCCTTCGTGAAGAACATGCCGAAGAGGAACAGGAGATAGACCGTGCTGACGCCCCTACAGATCCGGCGCAGATGTTCCACCGCGGTCAGGCCGATGCCAGGGTACTGGCCGGTGCAGGCAAACACACCCACGCAGCACAACGGCAGCAGGAGCATCTGCGGTTGGAGCGGCGGAATTCTCGGATTAATGAGGCGCCACAGCGCGAAGCCCGCCACAACCGCTGCGGCCAACATCCAAAAGTCCGTGGCCGCCAACGTCGCGGTCATATAGGCAGGCGAATAGGCCGACTGGCGGACGGCCGCGGCTTCGACAGTCATGCCATTCAGCGGAGATGCAGTGGGTCGCGCGGTCTGTTCGGCAGTGGACATGGGGATTTCAGCGTGGGTGAGATGAGACGCCGCTCTGCGCGGCCGTTGTTCGATGATCGAACACCACCAAAGACTTAGGCATCAGGAGAAACCGCTCCAAAAGAAGCCGGTCATCCGGAAAGAGGCTCTTTAACTCCTTGGGCCGCAGCAGCCGGATTTCGCGGACGATTTGGTCGGCAGCTTCCGGGGATGGATGCGCGATCAGGCCCCAAACGGTCCCCCGCCTAGCCAGGCGACAGCGCCATCTGAGCGGAAGCCAGTGAAAAAAAGGAGTAAGAAAATGGGGTTCAAAGAAGAATCCGTAGTTCGGAGTTTGTACGAAGTGGCGCTTGGAGACCCGCAAGACTTCCAGCGCAAACCTCTTCTGCATGTCCCATGACCCGACGTGCTCTACCACGGAATTCGAGAAGGCGACATCGAAAGACTGGTTGCGGAATGGAAGACAAATAGCGTTACCGACAATCCACGTGGGTCCAGCAGCGCGCGCTGGTGACGGTGGGACCAGGTTTAGGATGGTGACCCTCGGCCGCGGGAAGCCCAACCGCTCCGCCAAATCCCAGACAAAAGGAGAACCTCCGATGTCTAACACTCGCGTAGCGGAACTCACCGACATCTCCGAGTAAAACCGCGAGAGGCGCGCCTGCCTGAAATGCTTCAGAAAGGGCGCGTAGACTTGGTGGATATTCATTCGAGATTCATAGGCGAGCACCGTCCGGAAGGTACGGGCGCGCTCGCAGTGTTTGGCCCGGCGGGGAAGTCAAGCTCGCGACACCGATTTGCCCGGGAATTCCTTTAGCCCAAGAAGTTGCATGGCAAAAAGCACGACGAAGCGAGGGTTATGCTTGAGGTAACGCTTCCACAGCCGCTTGGGTTCCGTAACGAGCCGGAAGAACCACTCCATGCCGATCCTCATCATCCAGCGTGGCGCTTGGGGTTTGGTTCCCGTCAGAAAATCGAACGCAGCGCCCACACCGACCATTACGGCCTGCACGCGCCCTTTATGCGCGGCCATCCAGTAATCCTGCTTCGGAGTATTCAGGCCAACAAACAGAATTAGCGCTCCGGACCGGTTGATCTCATCGACGACGCCGCGGTCTTCCTCAGGGGATAGGGGCCGAAAGGGAGGCGAATAGGAATACGCTATTTCGACCTTCCCGAAGCGGCGGCGCACGACCTCAATCAGCTTCGAGAGAGCCTCCGGCGACCCGCCGTAAAAGCCGACCGGCATATGCGCCGAGCCGGCTCTCTCGAGCAAAATCGGCGTTAAGTCGGGGCCATAGACCCTGGTCGCCTCTCCTTGCCCCAACAAGCGAAGACCCCAGACCAGCGGCATGCCATCGGGAGTGACGAGATCGGCCTGGTTCATGACGGCCTGGAACGCTTGTGAATCGTATGCCTCCATGACGTTGTTTACGCTAGCGATGCAAACATACTTAGATTCTCTCCGCTCCGCCCATTCGCAGACCGTGGCGGCGGCGTGATGGTAGCTGGTGGCATTCACCTTCATGCCGAGAATCGATCCCTGTGCGATTGCGGTTCGCATGGGGTCACGGGTTCGCAATGGCGCGATTGTATGCAGTCATCATCAGCTCGTAATTTCGCTCGGCAGTGTATTTCAGTTCGAACTCACGGCGTGCCTCCTGGCGCATCGAAACAAGTCTCTGGGGACTTCCGTACGCGAGGTCTATTACGCGTGCAAGATCTCGAGCGTTGCCCGGCTGGAAATGGAATCCCGTGCGTCCGTCCTCCACGATTTCGGCAACGGCCCCGATCCGCGCCGCAACGACCGGGGTCCCCCGGGCGAAAGCTTCGGCGGCAACCCGGCCGAAGGTCTCATACCACTCGGACGGAAAGATCAAAGCGGTCGCCCTGCCGAGCAGATCCAAGACCGCGCCCTGTGAGATCCGTCCCAAATACCGGATCCGAGGATCGCTCGCGGCGGCGCTCCGCACTTCCGGCTCCAACGGGCCGTCACCCACAATCGCGAGCGACACTGACGGATTTGTCAGGGCCATTGCTGCGAGCAGGGTTCTCACGCCCTTCTCAGGCGTTAGCCGGCCCACGAAGACGAGTTCTCCGCCCCCCACGCCGGGAGCACCGGGGTCCAGCACAAAGTTGGGCTTGACCATGATCTTCGACTCCGGAAAGCCCGCCTCGACGAATTTGCGCTTTGCGAATTCCGAGACCGCAATGAACTGAGAGACGGTTCTCTCCCACGTGCGCAGTGTCTTGTGGACTCCGATCATCACCGAAACGGCAGAGGTCTGCAGCGCGCTTCCCCGATAGCAGCGGTGCACGATACCGCGCCAGGGAAACCGGCTGTGAACACAGTCTTCGCATGGGGCACCATTCCTAAACAGGAGCGCCCCCGGACAGAACAGCCTGTAGTTGTGCAGCGTCTGGACCACAGGAATCCCCAGCCTCCGCGCTGCATAATGTACCGCCGGAGACGCGAGTGGAAAGAAATTGTGAACGTCCAGGATGTCCGGCTTCCACGCGCTGAGCGCTTGATGAACCTGGCGGTAAGCCCGCGAGGACCATGAGGCCGTAAGACCCGCAATCAGCGTGGTGGCCCCTGTGATGGTCTTATTATCGAAGACAAGCTCTCTGATCTCGTGACCTCTGGCGACCAACAGACGATCTTCGGCCTCTCGCGATTCGTCCTCGCCACCGCGGAACTTATACTTATTGTGAACCGTTAGGATCTTCATGGCGGGAATCGAAAATTGGCTCAACCGATCTGCGGTTCGGGATCGCTGTGCGCCGATGCACTCCAACAAACCCGATCGGCCAAGGGTGCGATCTCATTTGTTGGGCTGGCCCAGCACGTAAGTGATTGCCTCAAGCATGGCGCCGGCCCCGCGAACCGGGGAGACAGATGCAACGGCCTGCCGGGCCCTCTGCCCCATGGAGCGAATCGTGCTGTCGGGGGCCTGCAGCGCTCGCTGGATCGCCCTGTCGACTTCGCCCTCGTTGTCTGGTGCGAACGTCCACCCCGTCGTGCCGTCCTCGACCAGATCCTCGACCGCCTGACTGTACTTACTGCCTAACACTGGAAGACCGGAGGCCATTGCCTCGTTCACCACCAAGCCCCATTCGTCCGAGAGCGTTGGGAACGCAAATATGTCGACTGAGGCGTAGGCCTTTGGCCGATCGTCCAGGGACAGGCTCCCTTTGTAGACCACAGTCAGGTTTGAGGAATGCGCGGCTCCAGTGAGTGCGCTCACTAATGGACCGTAGCCGTAAATCTCAAACACAATTTGAATTGACGGACATCTTCGCACGAACGCGTCGAGTCTCTTCAGAAACTGCACGAGGCCTTTGCCCTCGACCAGACGGCCTACATAGCCGAGGCGCCGAACTCCAGCCTGTGGACAGATCGGTACGACAGAGAGAAACGAATCGAGGTCGCATACCGTAGGCACCACGAATATCCGCTTCTCCGGATAGCCCAGGTGCATCATGTAGCGTTTGGCACTCGATCCATTCGCCACTACGGCATCGGCGAGCCTGATCAGGCCGCGGCGCAACAGCGTGCGGACCGGCCGATGTCCGCTCTGTTGATGCTCAGTCATGCAGACCCAAATGACCAGACGGTTCCGGCGATGGACCATGCGAAAGAGGGCCGCCATCACCGTGCGGAGACCCAGTTCCAAAGAGATGGTCACATCGGGACGAAAGCGGCGGAGCTGGGTGTACGAGTCAAAGGGAAAGCGAATATAGTGCCGATCGCGGAAACCGAGTGGATGGCGCCAGTACGACGCCAACGATATCGTCTTTTGTATGACTACGTCCACGCGGCCGGCAGCCAACGCCCACGGCCGGCCTGGCTCAACCGCCGTTGAAATGAACACCCTCAGATGTCCGACGCGGTCGGAAAGGTGTTCGAACATCGAAACCCGGCTCGGCCACATCGATACCTGGAGCACAGCTACGCGGGCAACCTCCGGCACAATTCGCCGGTATTCGGAAGGGAGGGCGGAACTTGCTCTCATCATATGCCGGAGTTTCGGTGCTCGTTTCGCGCCGTTTTCGCGGGTAGCAACAATTGGCAGGCCGACAGACCCTCCATTCCCAAGGCTGAAGGGGCCAAGCCGGTCAATGCCGGACAACAACACGTAGGTACGGTGCCGGCCAGTAGATTAGTGCACGCAGTCCCGCGTGCGCCCACAAGAACCGCCACCAATCGCCAGGGGGCAGCCCCTTTCGTCCGGTCAGAATCCAGAACCTCTGCGCTCGCGGAAGGCCTGAGGCGCGCAAAGTCAGCGCCGGGGCATCCGCAGCGCACTCCGCCACGAAACCGGGTGCGAGTAGTATGGGAATGCCCCGCCGCCGGGCACTCAGTCCATAATCCGTGTCGCCGATCGCATGTTGGAAGACGCGCATGGTTCCGAGTATTTGATAAGCGCCTCTCGTCACCAATACACAATTCCCATTGAAGGTGTCACAAACCTTGACGGCGACCGAATCCGGCTCGATCAAGGACAGTTTCGCGGGGTGCCTTCCCACCAGCCTCTGGCCCCCGTAGGTGTGCGCGCTGGTCGAGCGGTCGCAGCAGGATCCAACCACAATGCAGGCCGGGGTCTGAGCCATGCCGGCGGTTCCGAGGAGCGCCGCCAGTGCGCCTTGCCGGAGCACAGTATCGTCGTTCAGCCAAAAATAGTATTCTGGGTCCAATTGGGCGGCACGCTCCCAGGCGAGACGCGTCCCCCGGCACCAGAAAAGCGATCCATCCGCCGATATGATCGAGACGGAGGCGAACCTCTCGCGGACCAGGTCCGCGGTGCCGTCCGTGGACCCGTCGTCCACCAGATAGACCTTCAGCACGACCGCCGGCGGAAGCGCCTGCTGGAACAATCGCTCCAGGCAGGCGATTGTCTTGGCCTTGCGATTGTGGCAGGTGATCAGGACGGCAATCGTCTCCATCGTTGTCTTACCGCACCGCGAATTCGTTCGTGCGCTGACTTACTGTGCGGACCTGAGCGAAGTGTCCTGTTTCTAGCGGCAACCCCTTGTGTTGGGTCGCTAACCAGATAAGGCCGAGGGACGCCCCCTGAAGGACCCCGCCGAAGTAGGGGATAAGATACACAAGTTCCGACAAGAGCAAGGCCTGCAGGAGCGGTGAGTCACTTTCACCACGGAATCGTTTCGTCGTGGTGCGGCCCCTCCCCCGGCTCGCCCTTTTCGCCAGCACGCCTAACCACACTATCAACGTGGCGAGCCCGAACACACCGTAATTCGCCAACGTATCCACGTAGCGATCGTGGATGTGCTTCGACGCGAAGCTTGCATTCGAATTCGCGGCCCACCCGGCTGGTGGTCCAATCACCATGTCCGTCGCGTCGCCCGCGAAAACCCGATCCGTGGCCTCCACGAAGCCCTGCACCCGCCACTCCCACGTACTCCTTTCTCCCTGCGTTTCCAATGCGTTCGCTGACACCACCGAGGTAACGGTCGTTGCGACGGTCGGATCTGCGACAACGACCAGACCCATGGCAACGGCCCCGGTTGCCGCAACGGAAAGCCAAGGCACAGGGAACGACCGGGCGGTGCGAACCGCCAACCACCCGAGCCCCGCCGCTGTGGCTACCCAAACGCTTCGATGCTGGAGAAAGATAATTGCCACTCCAAGCATTCCAGCGACGGCCCACCACCAGCCTGCCCGGCGCCCAACAATTTGAAGGTAGATTACGGCAATGAATGCTTGCCCGATAACCATGGCATAGTCGGAAGGGAGAGCACGAACGACCTCGCGCAGGTTATCTTCCAGTTCCACCGGCATCGAAAGCACTCCCGCCCACCGAAGCACCGCGATTGCGCACAGGATGATCCCGGCCCATCCAAGCCAGCGTGCGAGACGCCGCGTTTCCACGGACACCACGGGCCGCAACAGCATGATCGCGAATGCCGGGACAGCGAACATAGAGAGATTCCTGGTGTAGTTTCCTGCCGCTCTAAGCCCGAAGGCGCCTAAGCCCCTGGTGAAGTTTAATGCCACCAGCGCCAGCAACAAAGCGCACGGCACCGCATCGAGAGGGATGCCCTTCCGATGCCGAATCAGTACCACAAATACTGTCAACAGCAAAACGGCTCCAGCGGCGTCATCGATATATAGATTCACGCCCATGTCCACGCCGCGTGCGCCCACCTGAAAACAATCCAGCAGAGCCGCAAGGGAAATTGTGGCAGAGATTGCCCAACCGGGCCTGTGCCACATCAGGAGAAACAATACCAGCCCGGCGACAAGAATTGCGAAATACTGGGCAAAGGCGATGATCAAGGAGCCTGCTCCTGGCGCGCCTTCGCCAGCACGTCCTCGTATTGCGCAGCCACGACCTCCAGGCTGTAGTGGTCCAGCGCCCTCCGACGGCCCGACTCAGACAGGCGGTTCCTCAGCCCATCGTGCTCCATGAGAGTGCGCATCGCCGAGGCAATAGATGCTGGAGAGCGGACGTCAGCCAGGAGCCCGGCCTCGCCATCGGCGAGCACCCAAGGAACAGCCCCGCAGCCTATGCCGCCAATAACTGGAAGACCGATGGCCATAGCCTCGGCGACAGCCATTCCGAACGACTCCTCCAGCGCTGGATGCACCAGTACATCCGCCTTCTGTGCCAGGGTGGTCAGCATTTCCAGGTAGGCCACATTGCCGGCAAAGTGAACCCCCCATTGCAGTCCGTGTCGCGCTGCCCACCTCTCGGCGGGACCACCACGCTGGTGGCACTTGCCGAACATTATGAGCTCAACCGCATCGCCGTACTCCCCACGCAGGAGCGCGAAAGCCTCTAAGAGCCGGTTGCCGTTCTTCCGCCCCGCCCATTCGTTCAAGATGGAGGCGAACGTGAACGGGCGCGTCGGCTTTCGGCTTCCGCAGTTGTCACGCAGGGCAAACACGGCAGGCGCGACCGGATTCGGAACGACGTGGATATCGCTGGAACCCTTCGTAAATCGGCGAAGTGCGGAAGCGGCGTATGGCGAGACGGTAGTAATGCATCTTGCCTTCCGCAAAACGCCCCAAGCGAGAAACGGCTTCTCCAGCCAGTATGGATGTCTGGCAAAGCGCAGCACGACGGTTGGCACGTCCTGGGCAGTTACGAGATGTGGCAGGCCACTTTCGATCGCGCCGGCAGCGAACTCGTAGGTCCAAAAGGCATGAATGATTTCGCAGCCAGAAGAGCGCATCGCGTCCGCTAGCCCGCGACGCTCCTCCCTGAAGAAATCAAGCATCTGGGATCGCGGCCTACGCTCTGGACAGATGTGCGCTCGAATCCAGTCACCCACAAGTACGGTAGTCTTCGCAACGCCTCTCGAAAGCATGAAGATCGAGACATCGTGACCCAGCCGGCGGAATTCCCGGATCAGAAGGGACGTCAACGTGTGGCTGGAGACCTCCGGCAGTTCCGCGCCCGGCGGAAACAGGTCCCGCAGCAAAGTGATATCAATCGGTCCAGCAACCCCTATCCGCACAATATCAGCTCCGGCATGGGCAGGCTTCTGACCGGACGGCAATGGAATAGTCTGATGCGGCCCGGGCTTGAATTGTGTCAGGCCTGTTCACGCAAGAACACTCCGTCAAACTGGAGGACGCGCCCGCTGCGTTCATCCTGGAATCCAGGCGCAACCGAGGCTAGAGTGTAACCACGGTCCAGCAGGAATTCGATCATGGGCAGATAGAGTATTTGGCCCTCATACAGGGGCTGGAGAGACATTTCCACTTCGATCGCTTTCACGGACCCCAACAGGCGTTCAGCTCCATCAAGGACCGATCGCTCATAGCCCTGGACATCCAGCTTCAACCAGATCGAGTCCTGTGGTTCAAAGTCGCTTGCCGCGAGGGAGTCGAGGCTACGCATTGGGACTTCCTCAATTCCCACATAGCGGGAATCCGGCGCCACGCTGGAGTGCGCTGGCAGCATGGGCAGGACCGAGCTTGAGACAAGGTTGGCAGCAATGTTCACGGATACGGTCCCGTCATGGCTACCGAGAGCAACGCGCCTGCACTCCCAGGACTTGTCTTTTGCCGCGCGTCTGGCGAGCGCTTGAAAGGGCGTTGATAGGAGCTCGAATGAGATTATCCGGCCGGTATAGCCGGCCTCACGAATCTCCCGCCCGTACTGGCCCGCATTGGCACCAACATCGACGACGCAGGTTACGCCAGAAGTGCGGATGAGCCTCGCTCGACGAAGTGGGTAGAAGTGCCCGGCGCGGTACCGAAGGACATCGCAACCTGTCGTTCTTTGCAGAAAGCGGTGTGCGATCCTGGTAAGCGCTGGTCTAAGGTTGCTTGCCATTTACTATGCCCCAGGGATGTGAACAGGCGAGTCTCCGACCTTGATCGCCTCAACTGTTACTTTGGTATCGGACTGCGTCAGAGCTTTCCACTCGGCGGTTCCAAAACACGATCAAGGTCGTCCATGGGCATCTTTCCCCATTTCGTGCCGTCTTCTACGGCCGCCAGGCAAGAATATGTCAGGCCCAAGCAACCTGCCAGCCTTGCGTAACAATCATTGATGTAATTAACTGGAAAGATCTCCAGCACTCTTGTGCCAGGCGAGCACCATACAAGATTGCTGAGCCCGGCACCGTGAGGGGCGACAACGATCTTTGCGCCCCGAAATAGTCGAACCTGGTCGACAAACGCAAGATCCTCCAAGAATCCGATTGCGAAGCCGCGACTTTGAAGGTGCTCTTCAACCGCGTCCTCGCCAGACATGTGTCTTTGACCGGACCGCCGGCGTGAGACGTACAGCTTCGGTTCGGAAGGACCGTCATCGACTTCGGATAAAATACAGTCTCGCAGTAGCGCAATTTCGCGCTGGTCTATAAAGCCTGAGAATACCTCGACCTGCGGCAGTAACAGCCGCTTGAGTCTGACTGGGCTATTTGACAACAGGATCGGAAGATCGTTCCGGCGAAGAGCAAGTCGGAGACTCTGGTCAACGTAGGTCGCCCGATGGGGCGGCAGGAGGACAACAGCGGCGGGGTTATGCTTGAACGCATGGATGACATTCGGGAGAACCTCGAAGACCCAATGAAAGTATCCCAGTGGAGGACACGGGACGACGGCACGGTCGGTCGGGTGGGCCCTGGCGGATGTCAGAGCTTCCCATAGGACCCGCCCCCAGCCCATCATCCTAAGAAGCGAACCGACGCTTTCTTCGAAGATGCCTTCGCCAGGAACCCACACTAGGCCGCTATAAGGGCCGGCTACCACATCGGTAAGCTCGAAGATGGTTTTCCCCTCAAATGCCTTCTGCCTACGAAACCAACAGGGAAGCGCCTGGGGAAAATCGTATGTCTGAATGGACGGCCCGTAGATCGGCACGCAACCCTGCAGTCGATCCCGAACCCAGCCCACGTAAGCACGTTCCTCGATGCTCCTAACAGAGGTGTAGGGAAGGCGGCCGACATTCTTACCGAGTGCAACCCGGTATAGACCTGCCCCGATGGCGTAACGCAGCTTCGCACGAAGCCGTCTATCGGGCCACGTAAACTGTGATAGTCTCAACGCTCTCACCAGCCGCACATAATGCCATTGATTCGGGCAGGCAGGGCCGAAGCAGATTTAGAGGCATAGGCCCGGCAACGCCTGTCCTCGTACACAAGTCCCCCCCGGCCATATGCAGCGGCAATTCCTTGATTCGCAAGATGCCACAGATCATTCCATCCCTGCTTTTCGGATACGCTGTAGTAAGGGATTGCCCGATGCGACTCCAAAGCACCTCCCGCAACCAAACGGCAAAAGCCATGATGATAACCGGGGTGGTCCTTCACGGAGTCGCGAGCCTGGTAGAGCACCAAGAGCTTCATACTACGACGCCTCCGGAGATGGAGCACTCACGGTGCAGGCTCCGAGCGAAGTACCGCGATCTGATCATCGAGCAGGGCAAGGGATCGCATCCATTTGTCTATCGCAGCCGGGATCGGCAGCCCCCTCCCACTGACAAGCCAGAACAGATCGCGGTAGAGCAGCCGTTTTGGGAAGACGAGTATGGCAGCTATCACGACACCAAATCCCGTCCCACCGGAGACAAGCAGACGCGGCCAAGCTGCCCATTCCTCCAGCCGGACATTCAGCGTTCCTGCTGCGATCCATGCAACAATTCCCAGCAATAATCCGCCAAGCGGCGCCCGCGCGAATTTCGCCCATGGAATCGAAAGCACTCGCTTCACAAACATGGCCGCGGCCGCGGCGCGCACCAGATACAAGCACAGGCATACCGCCCATGCCATCGTGAGCAACGATGAATTCGTCCATGCCGCGATAGCCAGCGAGAGGCCTCCGAAGGCCGCGGCAATGATCTGGGTGTGAAGATCGAGATCCGGCCGGCCACGGCTGATCAGCAGCGGACTGCACACTGCCGCGACGACATCAAAACACATGGCAAATGCAAGTGGGATGAGGACGGGAGCGGCTCCAATCCATTTGTGGCCGAGAACCGCCTGAATGATGGTCCCTGCCATTCCGGCCACCAAAAGGAAGACCGGAAAGGCCAGAAGCGCAACACCTGCGATGATTGCCAGGAATGCCCTCCGCACGGTGGCCTCGTTTTCCTGAAGTCTCGAGTAGAGAGAGAGAGAAACTGTTTGAATGGGCGCGACGAGAGCGGTCTCGGAAACCCCTACCATCATATAGGCGCGATTATAGAGCCCCAGTTGGGCGGGGCCTAAG
>CAZFOP010000080.1:0-11083 GCA_964520085.1 uncultured Solibacteraceae bacterium
TGGAGCGGGCCTTCGATGAAGCCAGCCGCTTCAAGGACGAGTTCGTCTCCACCGAGCACATGCTGCTGGCCATCTCGGCGCAGAAACGCGATCCCGCCTCGCAATTGCTGGAGCGCGCCGGCGCCACCCACGAAGCCATCCTGAAAGCGCTGGCCTCCATCCGCGGCACGCAGCGCGTTACCGATCCCAATCCCGAAACCAAATACCAGGCGCTGGAGCGCTACGCCCATGACGTCACCGATTCCGCGCGCAAGGGCAAGCTGGACCCGGTAATCGGCCGCGAGGACGAAATCCGCCGTGTGATGCAGGTATTGAGCCGGCGCACCAAGAACAACCCGGTACTGATCGGCGAGCCCGGCGTCGGCAAGACGGCCATTGTGGAAGGCCTCGCGCAGCGCATCGTGCGCGGCGACGTGCCCGACCAGTTGAAGGGCAAGCGGCTGGTGGCGATCGACCTGGGTTCGATGATTGCCGGCACCAAGTTCCGCGGCGAATTCGAAGACCGCCTCAAGGCGGTGGTCAAAGAGATCATCGATTCCAACGGCGAAATCATCTGCTTCATCGACGAGCTGCACACGCTGGTGGGCGCGGGTTCGGCGGAGGGCGCCATCGACGCCGCCAACCTGTTGAAGCCGGCGCTGGCGCGCGGCGAATTGCGCTGCATCGGCGCTACAACGCTGAACGAATACAAGAAGCACGTCGAAAAGGACGCCGCCCTGGCGCGCCGCTTCCAGATCGTGATGGTGAGCGAGCCCACGGTGGACGACACGGTCGCCATTCTGCGCGGCCTCAAGGAGAAATTCGAAATCCACCACGGCGTGCGAATCAAGGATTCCGCCATCATCGCCGCCGCCGTGCTTTCGCACCGCTACATCGCCGACCGCTTCCTGCCCGATAAGGCCATCGACCTGATCGACGAAGCGGGCGCCGCGCTACGCCTGCAGATCGGCTCGATGCCAATCGAGATCGACGATCTGGACCGCCGCATCTCGCATCTCGAAATCGAACGGCAGGCGCTGACGAAGGAGAACGACCAGGCGTCGCACGACCGGCTGCGCGGGGTGGAAAACGACCTCGAGCGGCTGCGCGGCCAGGCTGCCGTCCTCAAGCAGCGCTGGAACCACGAGAAATCCGCCATCGGCCGCGTCCGCCAACTCAAGGAGGAGAAGGACTCGCTGCGCCAGCAGGAGGAGAAAGCCTCCGCCGCCGGCGATTGGGAAAAGGCCGCGCAACTGCGCTACGGCCGCCTGGCACAAATCGAAAAGGACATACAGGCCGCCGAGCAGGAGATGGAATCGGTCAAAGACAGCGCGATGCTCAAGGAAGAAATCGGCGAGGACGATATCGCCCGCATCGTGGCCAAATGGACCGGCATTCCGGTGGCAAAGATGCTGGAAGGCGAAGTCGAAAAGCTGGTGCAAATGCCCGAGCGGCTCAAGGACCGCGTGGTGGGCCAGGACGAAGCCGTGCGCCTGGTCTCCAACGCCATCCTGCGCAACCGCGCCGGCTTGAGCGATCCCAACCGCCCCATCGGGAGCTTTATTTTCCTCGGGCCCACCGGAGTCGGCAAGACCGAGCTGGTGCGCGCGCTGGCCGGGTACCTGTTCGACGACGAGAAGGCCATGATCCGCGTCGACATGTCCGAATACCAGGAGCGGCATTCGGTGTCGCGCATGTTGGGTTCGCCGCCCGGATATGTGGGCTACGATGAAGGCGGCCAGTTGACCGAGCAGGTGCGCCGGCGGCCGTATTCTGTGGTGCTGTTCGACGAAATCGAAAAGGCGCACCCGGACGTATTCAACACGCTGCTGCAGCTTCTCGACGACGGCCGGCTCACCGATGGACAGGGGCGCACGGTCAGCTTCCGCAACACCGTGGTCGTGATGACCTCGAACCTGGGCACTGGTTTGCTCGAGAAGAACACCATCGGTTTTTCGGTGCATGGGAGGGACGCAGCTCACGCCGAAGCGCGCAAGCGGCTGATGGACGCTTTGAAACACCAGTTCCGCCCGGAGTTTCTCAACCGGATCGACGATATCATCGTGTTTAACGCTTTGAGCCGCGAGCACCTGAGTAGAATCGTGGATATACAGTTGAGCGCCGTCGGACGGCTTTTCGAGGCGCGTAAGATGGCGCTCGTAGTGACTCCGGCGGCGAAGGAGCGCATCATCGACGAAGGTTTCGATCCGCAATTTGGCGCGCGGCCGATGCGACGCGCCATTCAGCGGCTGGTGCAGGATCCGCTGGCGATCGAGCTACTCAACGGCACGTTCGTTCCCGGCGACACCGTGGTGGCGGATGCGCCGCCGGACGCACCGGGCCTGTCTTTCGCCAAAGCAACTCCGGCGGAAGCGCCGGTCGAGGCCAAGCTGTGAGCGCCGGTGGGGCACGCTTTCGCTTGCCCCGCCGGCGCCACTGCGCCTGGTCCGCAACGAGCAGGAGACTTGCCAATGAATAACAGCATAAAAACAGTATTGTTGTTGGGCCTGCTAACTGGCGTCCTTCTTTGTGGAGGCGAGTTACTGGCCGGCCAGAACGGGCTATACCTTGGCCTGGCGTTTGCTGTCGCAATCAACTTCTCGAGCTACTTCTTTTCCGATAAGATCGCGCTGGCGACTTACCACGCGCAACCGGTCAGTCCGGAACAGAACCCGGACATCTACCGCCGCGTAGCGCCGATCGTCGAGAACCTCACTCGCCGCATGAACCTGCCCATGCCGAAGCTGTACCTGATTGCCGAGCAGTCGCCCAACGCCTTCGCCACCGGCCGCAATCCGTCTCACGCGTCGGTCGCCTTCACGGCGGGCATTTTGCAGTTGATGACCGATCAGGAGCTGGAAGGCGTGGTGGCGCACGAGCTGGGCCACGTGCTCCACCGCGACATCTTGATCAGCTCGGTGGCAGCGACTCTCGCCGGCGCCATCATGTTCGCCTCGCGCCTGGGCTTCTTCTTCGGCGGGCGCGACGACCGCGACCGCGAAGGCGGCGCCATCGGCGCGTTGTTGATGATGATTCTCGCGCCTATCGCCGCGATGCTGATTCAGATGGCGATCTCGCGCTCGCGCGAGTATGAGGCCGACGCCGCTTCCGCCAAGTACACCGGCACACCCTACGAGCTGATTTCCGGCTTGCAGAAACTCGAGACCTGGAGCAAACGCCTGCCCATGGACGCCACACCTTCCACCGCGCACATGTTCATCATCCAACCCGCCAGCCGCTCGTTGTTTCGAAACCTCTGGTCGACTCATCCCTCCACCGAGGACCGCATCCGCCGCTTGCAGGAAATGCGATGAACGATGTCCGCGTTAATCGGAAGGCGGGCGGCCGCGTTGCTTCCGGGCACCCGTGGATCTTCTCGAGTGACGTTACGGAGCGCGATGGCGCGCAGCCGGGCGAGGCCGTTCGGGTTGCCGATGCGCACGGGCGGACGCTGGGCACGGCGCACTATAGCTCGACTTCGCAAATCGCTCTGCGGATGCTATCGGCCGAAGCCGAAGAGATTGACCGCGATTTCTACCTGCGCCGCTTGCGCGCAGCCGAGGCGCACCGTGCCCGCGTGGTTCATCACAGCACGGCCTACCGCGTGGTCCACGGCGAAGCCGACCTGCTCCCTGCCCTGGTGGTGGATCGCTACGGCGATTACCTGGTGGTGCAAACGCTCGACCAGGGAATGGACGCGGCCAAGCCGCTGATCGCCTCCTGTTTGGAGGAAATCTTCAAGCCACTCGGCATCGTCGCGCGCAACGATGTTGCGGTGCGCGCCAAGGAATCGCTGCCACTCGAAATCACCGTGCTATCCGGCGCCGCGCCCGAACCGGCCATTATCGAAATGAACGGCCTCAAGTTGAGTGCCGATCTGATGCACGGGCAGAAGACCGGCATCTATCTCGACCAGCGAGAGAATTACCGCGCCGTGGCCCGCTACGCAAACGGCGGCGAGGCGCTCGATTGTTTCACGTCCACGGGCGGTTTCGCGCTTCATCTGGCCGGGTATTGTGAAACCGTGGAAGCGGTCGATAGCTCGGAGGCCGCGCTGGCAACGGCGCGCGCCAACGCGGCAACCAACGGCATAACCAATATCGATTTTCGCCAGGCAAATGTTTTCGATCTGCTGGCCGGTTACG
Organism: uncultured Solibacteraceae bacterium; assembly: GCA_964520085.1. Lineage (GTDB taxonomy): Bacteria > Acidobacteriota > Terriglobia > Bryobacterales > Bryobacteraceae > Bog-375. The sequence goes on from CAZFOP010000080.1 coordinate 4,125, forward strand.
CCGCCGCGCACCGCCAGTTCTCCCTGGTAGTTCTCGATCCCCCAGCCTTCGCCAAGTCGCGCCGCAGCCTGGATGGCGCGGCCACCGGCTACAAGGAAATCAATCTGCGCGCTCTGCGCCTGCTGGCTCCGGGCGGCATTCTCGTGACGTGCTCGTGCTCGCACCATGTCAGCGAAGCTATGCTGCTGGAATTGGTAGCCGCCGCATCTCTCGATGCCGGCCGCACCCTGCGCGTACTGGAGCGCCGCACGCAGAGCCAGGACCACCCGATTCTGCTCACGGTGCCCGAAACGCATTACTTGAAGTGTCTGATTTTGGAAGTGATGTGAGGGACTAGGTTCGGCCGCCTTCCAACTCGATGCCGGCGGACACTTCGGCACATCGTATGTAACAAGGACTCTTTTATCGAGGAAATCGGCTTGACAGATCGCTGGAGAACGGCACGCCCCACCCGCCGGCACTCGAAACCAAGCCGGCAGGCGAGGCGGTTGAGATCTCTGACGCCGCCAATCCACCGAGGAACCTTGAGACCAGTTAGCGGCAGCAGAGATCGAGCAAACGATCCGGCTGGTCTCGGCCGGGCCTGCTCCCAGTTGGTGCTTAGTCGCTGTGCCTGGTGAGCCCTATAATCGCCAGAACCGCACCGGCAGACATAGTCAGCGCTCCGGTCGCCTTCCAGTTGATTTGTGTCTCGACGTCGCCATCGGTGGAGATCGTCTGGTTCGACCGGGTCATCATGAACCCGCCTGCGCCTGCAAGACCAATGCCGATGACCGTCATAATCTTGCCGGCCTTGCTCCAGTGCCTGGTCGACACGGGCTTCGCCTGGCTGGGTTGCGCGGGTTGGCCCTGGCTGGATTGCGGCATGGCATACGCAAGAGTTCCAGCTATCGCGCTGGGCCCGGTTGCGGGCGGGATCGCCGCCGGACTTGCCAGCGCCAAGGGAAAGCTCTGGGGAATCAGCTTCATATTGACGAAGTCGCCCGCAAACGCTGGAGCGGCCAGGCCGGACAACATGAGAACGAGAAAGACAGCAATGTACTTCTGCACCATTCCATTCCTCCTGACTCAACTAGATGGGAATCGGCCTCGCTGCGGGAGGCCACGGCGACCGAGAGAACTCTCCGCCGCACGAACCGTCTTGCGGTAAACCGCTTGGGACTATTCCGTTCGACCCGGATCGGCGCATTTTCCAGACGCCGCCGGTCGTGCCATTGTAACCTAACTGTAACCTGACGGGGGAAGTTATAACGATTTATCCCGCCACCGAAACTAAACAGCATCCGTGAACACACGGCCCGCATAACGGATGACAAACTTGTGGAATGGGTGTCCCATCGCCAGCCGCCTCCTATCCCAACCTGACTGGAGGCCGGACTTCGTTTCATCGCGGCAAGATTATTTCGACATTTGCCCGCCGCGCCCGCTCGGTAACGTGGCGGAGTATACTCATTACGAAAGAGGTGACCCAATGAACCGTATCTGGATGTGCTGCCTGGTAGCAGGAGCTGCCCTGGCGCAGACGAATTATACAAGTCCGCCCGCCACTAGCCTGGCGGCGTTTGGCGGCAAGCAGGTTCGCATCAGTTATCATGCGCCTTCCATGCACGGCCGCGAGATTTTCGGCGGATTGGTGCCGTACGGCCAGGTCTGGCGCGCGGGTGCCAATCAAGCCACCCTGCTGCATACCGAACTGGATCTCACCATCGGCGGCCTGGCCGTGCCCAAGGGCGATTACTCGCTCTACATACTGCCGGAAGAGAAGCAGTGGACGCTGATTATCAACACGCAAACCGGGCAATGGGGAATTGGTCCACACGGCACAACCGAGGACCCAGCCAAGGACTTGGGCCGGGTTGTCATGAAGCTGAGCAAGCCGCCCGCGCCCGTCGAGACGTGGAACATCGCATTCACGGAGGATGGCAATCAAGGCACGCTGGCGTTCAGTTGGGCGAACACCGTGGCCACGGTGCCTTTCACGGCGAAGTAGCCGGCTGGCTCGCGGCAGGGCGCGCAGCGTTCTCACAAAGGTGTAGTGTGCCCGCGCCACCGTTTCCATGGCCGCTTGCCCGCTGGCCCATTTCGGTGTAGGAGTATAGGGAATGCACCGCTTGCTCCCGATTGCCGCCATCGCCTTTTCTGGCTTCGCCGCGACGGCCGAGCCTCCCGCGCTAATGCCGATGCCGCTGAAGCTGGAGGCTGGCGAGGGGTCTCTCGCGATTGACCAGAAGTTTACCGTGTCCGCCAGCCTCCCCGACGCGCGGCTGGACGGCGCATTAAATCGCCTGGTGGCGCGGCTTTCGCGTCAGACCGGCATGGCCATCCCGCGCGCGAAACCGGCTGCCGGCCAGCAAGCGACGTTACGCGTGGAATGCACCGCACGCGGCCCGCTGTATCCAACTCTGGGTGAGGATGAATCCTACCAGCTTGCGATTGCGCCCGAAGGCGCGCTGCTGAAGGCCGCTACCGTGGATGGCGTGTTGCGCGGTCTGGAGACCTTCGCGCAGTTGGTGGTGGCCGGAGCGAACGGCTTCGAGGCTCCGGCGGTGCGCATCGACGACCGGCCACGCTTCCCCTGGCGCGGACTTCTGCTGGACGTTTCACGGCATTGGATGCCGCTCGAGGTGGTCGAGCGCAACCTGGATGCGATGGCCGCCGTGAAGCTCAACGTCTTCCATTGGCATCTCTCCGACGATCAGGGCTTTCGCGTCGAGAGCAAGCGCTATCCACGATTGCAACAATTCGGCTCGGGCGGCCATTTCTATACGCAGGCTGAGATCCGCGCCGTGGTGGCTTACGCGCGCGACCGCGGCATACGCGTGGTACCGGAATTCGACATACCGGGCCACACCGTGAGCTGGTTTCCCGGCTATCCGCAACTAGCGAGCGGGCCGGGCCCATTTGAAATCGGTGGCGACTTCGGCGTGTTCGATCCGGTGATGGACCCGAGCCGCGAGGCAACCTACCTTTTTCTTGACGGCTTCATCGGCGAAATGGCGGCGCTGTTCCCCGACCCTTATTTCCACGTGGGCGGCGACGAAGTCAATGGCAAGCAATGGAGCGAGTCCGTGCGCGTAAAGGGGTTCGCCAAACAGCACCGGCTCCGCGATACCCGCCACATCCAGTTGTATTTCAGCCAGCGCATTCGCCAGATACTGGCGCGGCATGGCAAGACCATGGTTGGCTGGGACGAGATTTTGCAACCAGGATTGGGAACGAGCACGGTGATCCAGAGCTGGCGCGGACGCGCTGCGCTGGCCGAATCGGTGCGGCAGGGGTATCGAGGCATCCTGTCGTGGGGTTATTACCTCGATCACCTCAGGCCGGCCGGCTATCATTACGCCGTGGATCCGATGGCGGGCGACGCGGCGCAGTTGACACCCGCGCAGACCAAGCGCATTCTCGGCGGCGAAGCTTGCATGTGGGCGGAGCTGGTGAGCGCGGAAACCGTGGATTCGCGCATCTGGCCGCGGCTGGCGGCGATTGCCGAGCGGCTGTGGTCGTCGCAGGACGTGACCGATTTGGATTCGATGTACCTGCGGCTGGAAGCAGTCAGCCGGATGCTCGAATGGACGGGCGTTGACCACCGGTCGAATTACGCGCCGATGCTCGACCGGTTGAGCGGCAACCACCTCGCGCCGCCGGTGCGCGTGCTGGCGGATGCCTGCGAAGCATTGGGGCTGGGACCGCGCCACGCCGATCGCATCACCACCGAGACGCCGCTCAACCGCATGGTGGATGCGGCGCGGCCGGAAAGCGAAAGCGTGCGCGCACTCGAATTGGCTGCCGCCCGAGTGGTGGCAAACCCGGCCGCCGCCGCGGCCGACGTACGTACCCTGCGCGCGCAGTTCAGCCGCTGGGCCGCCAACGACCGCGATTTTCAGCCACTGGCCGATGCCAATCCGCTACTGGAAGAACTGAAGCCGATTTCCAGGGATCTGTCGGCGGTGGGCACATTGGGAGTGCAACTGCTCGACCTGGTGGCGGCTAGCACAGCAGCGCCAGCAGACTGGCTAGCGGCGCGGGACGCGGAACTAAAGAGCATGTTGGAGCCGAATGCGGATCTGCGCCTGGCGGCCGCACGTCCCGTCAAAATACTCTTGGATCGAGTTGCGCGCGTGGCGCCATAGGCGACGGGAGTGGGAGCTTCTCTGAAACGAGTGGAGTGAGTCCGGCCGGGGCTCGTCCCACGTGTCTTCGCGGTTAACTCCCGCGCCAGACACCCACGCGGCCGCGGCGGTTCTCAGTGCCGAAAACATTTTGCGAACGAAGCGGCCTTCGCGGGCGTAATGAGCCATATGGGCACATTCGCTTCCGACATCCGCTATGCGTTTCGCATGTTGGCCAGGAATCCGGGATTTGCGGCAATCGCGATTTTGGCGCTGACGTTGGGGATCGGCGTCAACACCGCCATCTTCACGGTGGTAAACGCGGTGCTGTTGCAGCCGCTGCCGTACGCGGAGCCGGACCGCATGGTGGAACTGGCTCGCCAGTTTTCCAACGGTCGCGGAAATTCCATCTCGATTCCGAAGTACATGGTCTGGAAGGACAACCACGTTTTCCAGGCGATGACCCTGTACGGGTTCGGCGCCTCCGGCATGAACCTGGGCGCGGGCGACCGGCCGGAGGAAGTGAAAGCGCTCCCCGTTTCCTCAGGGTTCTTTGCGGTCTTCGGCGTGAGCCCTGAGGCCGGTCGCACCTTCACTGCGTCCGAAGACCTTCCCAACGGCCCGCCAGTGGCTGTGCTGACGCATGAGATGTGGGAGTCGCGACTGGGCGGCGACCCGCGCCTGGTCGGCCGCGCTGTCCTGCTCAACGGCCAGCCGTACACCGTGCTCGGCGTGCTCCCCAAGAGCTTCCGTTCGCAACCGGTTGCCGAAGTGTTCGTTCCGCTCCAGGCCGATCCGCATTCGACCAACCAGGGACATTACCTGAACGCCGCGGCGCGGCTCAAGCCCGGCGTGACGCTGGCCGCCGCGCGCGCCGAGATGAAGATCGCCGGCGAGCGCTTTCGCAGGGACAATCCGAAGTGGATGGAGAAGGACGAATCCGTGGCCGTGACGCCGCTGCGCGAAGCCACCGTGGGCAACATCAAGACTGCGCTGCTGGTGCTGCTGGGCGCAGTCGGGTTCGTGCTGCTGATCGCCTGCGCCAACGTGGCGAACCTGTTGCTGGCGCGGGCCGCCGCGCGCCAGCGCGAAATGGCGGTGCGCGCCGCGGTGGGCGCCGGCCGCTGGCGGGTGGTGCGCCAACTGCTCACAGAAAGCGTCCTGCTGGCGGGCATCGGCGGCGCGCTCGGCTTCGCGCTGGGTTCCTGGGGCGTGCGCGCGCTGCTGCTGCTGGTTCCCGCCAACATCCCGCGGCTGATGGATGCGGACGGCGTGCGCGCGGTGGCGCCGCCGCTCGATTGGCGTGTGGCCGCGTTCACCGGGGCTGCCGCTTTGTTCACCGGCATTCTCTTCGGCATCCTTCCCGCGCTGCAAGCTTCCAAGCTCGATCTGGTATCCGCTCTCAAGGAAGCGGGCAGCCGCTCCGGCAGCAGCCGCCGCCACAATCGCCTGCGCTCGTCGCTGGTGGTCGCCGAAGTGGCGTTGGCATTGGTGCTGGTGGCCGGCGCGGCGCTGCTCATCCGCACGTTCATCGGCCTCAGCAACGCCCAACCGGGCATCGACGCGCACAACGTGCTCACGTTGCAAACGTCGCTCTCCAGCAGCGCCTATTCCACCACCGGCAAGGTCGAAGCGTTCACCACCGATACGCTGAGGCGCATCGAGAGCTTGCCCGGCGTGGAAGGGGCAGCCACGGTGGTATTCCTGCCCGCAATTGGTTTTGGGATGGACCTGCCGTTCAACATCGCGGGCAAGACACCGCCCAAAGGCAATCAGTACAACGGCGATGAGCAATACCGGTATATTTCCGGGCATTATTTCCAGGCATTCCGCGTTCCGCTGCTGCGCGGCCGGCGCTTCACCGAAACCGACACCGGCAACTCCGCGCCGGTAGTTATCGTCAATCAGGAAATGGCCAAGCACTACTGGCAGAACCAGGACCCCATTGGCCAAGTGATCACCATCGGCCAGGGTCTCGGCCCGCAGTTCGCCGACCCGCCGCGTCAGGTTGTCGGCGTGGTGGGAAACGTCAAGGAACAAGGCGTGGCGCAGGGCGACGTTGGGGTGATGTACGTTCCGCAAGCCCAATTGCCGGAGGGATTGACGGAACTAGCCCGCCAGATTATTCCCCTGTCCTGGGCGGTGCGCACGCACGGCGACCCGACGGCGCTGCGCGTCGCCATCGAGCACCAAATCCAAGCCGTTGACGCAACCATGACGGTTTCACACGTGCAGCCTATGGAGCAGGTTCTGTCGGCCACTATGGCGCGCCAGGATTTCAATATGCTGCTGCTGACGATATTTGCCGCGATCGCACTGCTGCTGGCGGCCATCGGCATTTATGGTGTGATGTCGTACTCGGTGGAACAACGCACGCAGGAGATTGGCATTCGCATGGCTCTGGGATCGAGCCGCGGCGATGTGTTGAAGCTGCTGCTGTGGCATGGGCTGAAACTGGCGGGCATGGGCGTGGCTATCGGGCTGGCGCTGGCCTACCTGCTAACGCGGTTCCTGGCCAGCCTGCTGTTCAGCGTGAAGGCCGGTGACCCGTGGACGCTTGGCGGAGTGGCCGCGATCCTGGCCCTGGTGGCGCTGATCGCGACCTTCATTCCGGCCCGGCGCGCCGCCGCCACCGATCCGGTTCAGGCGCTGCACTATCAGTGAGGAATGCGGCGAGCGAGGGTCGGTCCTGTCCGTAAGACCGCTCCCTGACGGTCGCGGCTCGGATTCGCGCACGATGCTATCGGAGCCGCGACCGTCAGGGGGGCGGCTGTCGACGATGGAACGACGAATCGCTACCCCAACTTCCGCACATCCGGGCCTCCGCGAGTTTTCTTGAGGTTGTTTGCG
>CAZFOP010000081.1:0-11052 GCA_964520085.1 uncultured Solibacteraceae bacterium
TGGCAGGGTATTACAACAACATCATGGATATTCTGCAGTTCGTCTTCGGCTTCGTTAACGCGCCGCTGTTCGCCACCTTCCTGCTGGGCATGTTCTGGAAGAAGGCCACCGCCAACGGTGCATTCTCCGGGTTGGTCACCGGAACCGTCGCCGCCGCGCTCACCTGGGGTCTCACCGTGGCCGAAGGCAAGGGCGGCGTGTTCGGTCACGTGCACGAATTCCCCTCGGTGATGGCGCAGAATTTCTGGATCGCCATCTTCGCGTTTACCAGTTGCTTCCTGGTCACCGTCCTGGTGAGCCTGGTTACCGCGCGGCGCCAGGAAAGCGAGTTGGAAGGGCTGGTGTACGGGTTGACGAAGATTCGCCGCGACGAGAACGCCAAGTGGTACGAGCGTCCTGTCGTGTTGGCGGTTTTCGTCTTGGTTTTGGCCGTTATTCTGAACGTTTGGTTTGCATAACATGCTTGACTTACGAGTGCCTTCGGGCTGGTTCTTCACGCTGCTGGGCGTCATTCTGGTTGGCATGGGCGTGTTCGCGCCCGGCTATCGCACTGCCCCGCTCACCGGCATCAACGTCAATTTGTATGCCGGCCTCGCCATGCTGGTTTTTGGCTTGTTTCTGCTGCTGATGGCCCGCCTAGCCGCGGGAAAGACCCGATGATCGAAGCGTTCCGCAAGTTGTACGGCTCGACGGAAGGGGTGCGCGTGTATCGCGCGCCGGGGCGCGTCAACGTAATCGGCGAACACACCGATTACAACCTCGGTTTCGTGTTGCCGGTGGCGCTTGACATGGCGACGTTCGTCGCCACCGCGCCGGCCGCCGATGGCAAACTGCGGCTGCATTCGGAACAGCGCGGCGAGACGCGCGAATTCGACGTCGCGCGGCTGAACGAGTCGGCGCCGGCCCACGAATGGACCGATTATCCGATCGGCGTGGCGCTCCAGGTGGCGAAGCTGGGCTTTCCCCTCCAGCCGGCCAATATGCTGATCCGCAGCAAGGTGCCGGAAGGCTCCGGGCTCAGCTCTTCGGCGGCGCTCGAAGTCTCGATGGCACTGGCGTACCTGAACGGCCGCGAGGTCGCGCCGATCGAACTGGCGAAACTCTGCCAGCGGGCCGAGCGCGAATTCGTCGGCACGCCCTGCGGCATCATGGATCAGTACATCTCGGTTTTCGGGCGCGAACACTCCGCCGTCAAAATCGATTGCCGCAGCCTGGATCACCAACTGGTGAACCTGCCGGATAGCGTCACGTTCGTGGCCGTCAATACCATGGTCAAGCACGCGCTGGCGGGCTCGGCGTACAAGGACCGCGTGGCCGAGTGCGCCGCGGCGGTCGCCGGAACCCAGCGGAAGTTTCCGTCCGCCACCAGTCTACGCGACGTCGCGTCGCTCGATCAGTTCGAAACGGTGGCGCACCTGCTGCCGCCAGTGGTGGCGCGGCGGGCGCGCCACGTGGTCGGCGAGGACGAGCGCGTGGAACAATTCGTGGCGGCCAGCGAGCGCGGCGATCTGGCCGCCATGGGGAAGCTGATGGTCGCCTCGCACCGCAGCCTGCAATACGATTACGAGGTAAGCTGCGTCGAGCTCGATTACCTGGTAGACCAAGCGCTCATGATTGATGGCGTCTATGGCTCGCGTATGACCGGCGGCGGTTTCGGCGGCTGTACGGTCACCATGCTGCCGCCTGCCGCGGTGGAAGCTTTCTCCGAGCGGATCGCCCGCGCTTATGAGCGGCGATTCCAGGTGACACCCAAGGTGTACCGCTGCAACCCCTCCGCCGGCGCCGGGCCGTGCACAAGTTTTGAGACGATTCCCACTGTTGGGTGACTACAGGTTAAGTCATACAGAGAATGTCCTCCCAGCGGGGCAGGCTAAGAACATCGGTTTGCCCTGCCGGGGGCGGGCTCCGTGCAGGCTGCACGGAACAAAACAGCTCCGTAATGCGACGCTTGTGTCGGCCCTAGCCTCACGCAGCTTGAGGCCACAGAGGCAGCTATCACGTTCGATCTTGGGTAGTGGGTCAGCTTGAAATCATGGTCTTGACAGCTAACGTCACGAACGGTCAAGATCAGAGTAGGGTTCTGCGTTCAACATCCCCATGACCGACCCTCAGCCAGCAAACGAAATCAGCCTCATCGAGTCGCTGTCGAAGCTTTTTGCGGTCGCTCTCGGCCTTCTATATCTCCTGGGTTTTCTCGTGGTTGCCACCCATCTTACCGGATACGGGGTCTCAATCGTTGCTGTATTGCATCTTCAGTATCTGATCGCGGGAGTCTGGGCCCTCGGTCCACCTGCACTGCTTGGATCCCTTGCGTTCGCAGAGCTCCGGATTGACGCAAGCGTACCACCCGAGGTCAAAGGAGAATTCAACTGGCGTCGCTTCGCATTCTCCTCGGTGACCTCAGTTATGCCTTCAAGTTTATTTTTCATAATACTGTATTTGCTTCCACACGTTAAGGACAGTGTGTTCCCCGGGGCGCTCATTCGACAGTACTTGTTTTTCTTGGCAATGGTAGGTTGTGCCCGGTTTTTTTGGATGTCCCGGCAAGCCGACACTGAGAAAGAAGCGTGGTGGATGAATCGAAGCTACGCGGCACCGTTCTACCTGGCGTCGTTGCTCATGATTGTGCTCTGTTATGTTCTGTGGTTCTCCGTGAATATATATCCTAACATTCCATTTTCCATGGGCGGCGGGAAACCCTTGACGGTGGTGTTTTTTAGGGGAGACAAACCAATGCCGGATGAAATCCAGAAAGCCGACGCATCCGGCAACAGGTCCATTTCCTATCAGTTGCTCCTCGCAACGGAAAAATCCTTTGTAATCGTATTGCCATCCGATAAAGATGGATCTAAGAAAGGCTCTATAGAGGTCAGCCGAGACTCTGTTGCGGGAATGGTTGTCCTGGCCCCGAACTGATCCGCTTCTTGACTGCTTTGCCAAGTTGCTCCGCCGCCGGCTGGGAAAAACTCGGAGCTGGGCGAGCTCGCAAATGCTTATCTAATATAGATTGGTTTTGGCAGATGTCAGTGGCGTTGCGGAACGCTGGGAACGGCCGTTCCTATTTGCCGCACGCGGTCGCGCCCCAACTTGGCTGACCTCCTCGTTGCAGGTACAAGCAGGCCTGCAACTTACGCAGGCTTCCCGGACGGACTCGACTTGCGGAGTCGATACGGCAGGGAGAGAATCTGCGCGAGCGCACCGCGGCCCTTTTTCTCCGGCAGGCCCGCCAACCGGCGAGCCACGTGGGCCATCTCCTTGCGGGGCGCGCTGGTGCCGGCCGGCGGTTTCCGGCTGATCAGAGAACCCTGCAGTTCGGAGGCGTCACGCGGCACCGTCGCATAGACCTCGGCGCCGAAGATACTCGGCATGTCACGCCCGGTAAACGCCGGCGACGGGTCCGCTTCGTTCACGATCAGGCGTACCCGATTGCCCTCAAATCCAGCTTTGGCGAGTGCTTCCACCACCCGTTTGGTCAGATAGAGCGATGCCACGCCAGTGCTGGTGACGACAAAGAGTTCATTAGCCCTGTTCAAAAGGCCCGTGCTGAGCGTATTGAGACGTCCCAGGTCTAGGACTAGCCAATCGTAGAATGGCTGAACCAGGGAAAGAACCTGCCGGATGGCCTCCACAGGCACGGCTTCCTGGCCCACCTGCACGGGCGAAGAGACGATGTGCAGATCGTCGCCGGTGCGAGCGACGATCGAGTTCCAGCAACTCTGGTCGAGGCGTTGGAAATTCGCGACAGCGTACTGGAAAGAGTACTGCGGGTCGACTCCCATCATGAGAGCGACCGTGCCGGTGTCCGTGTCGAGGTCGGCCAGGAGCACCCGCTCTCCGGTCTGGATGCGCAGCTCGGTGGCCAGGCTGCACGCGATGGTGGTAGATCCCACTCCGCCTTTGGCACCAATCACGCCGATGACTCTAGTCCGGCTGGCGATCTCGACTGTGTGCTTGGCGACGGCGTAACGAAGCGCTCGAGATAGTATCGTGGCGTTGCACGCGCTTTTAACCAGATAATCTTCCGCGCCTTCCTGGATGGTCTGCAGCGCGAGCGACTCGGTATCGGACCCGCTGAGAATGACAATCGGAATGTGGCCGGCTCCTGCCCGCTTGCGGACCGCTCCGAAGGTCCCCAATCCCTCGCTATCCGGCAGACCCAGGTCGAGGATTACCACATCTACCCCGCCGCGGGCCATTTGACTGAGACCGCCGGCCAGCGTATCCGCCCAGGACAGAGCGAAAGTCGTCTCACCGCCGGAGATTGCGAGCCAATGTTGCACCAGCCGGGCAAACTCTGCGTTGTCTTCAATCAGAAGAACCGAAATGCTTTTCTCTTCCATCATGTTATGGATCTGCCGGTACCGAATCCGACGATGCTTCAGTATCCCCCGCCCCAAGAGCTACCGCAAGCTGTCGGGGCAGCGCGAACCCCAACCCCAGTACTACCTCAGTCCCAGTCCGGCACCTCCGCGCGATTGCGGGCCTCCTCGTTGACGATTCGGTACAGGGCCTCCAATTTCGCGGCGACTAGCCCGGTATCGCCGGAAACGGCGGCTTTCTCGATCTCGAACCCGAGTTCTCCGATGCGAGGGAACCCATATCCCGATCCGGTACCCTTGAGATTATGGCCGAAGCGCCGGATCGGATCAAAGTCCCCGACGGCCAGACAGTCCCGCGCCTGCTGGATTTGTGCGGGCTTAGCGGCCAGATATCCAGACACCAGGGAAGACGGTTCGGCGGGTTGAGCGGCCGGCGCCGGCCGATTGCGCGCGGTGCTGTGTGCATAACGCAGAATTGCGCCGATCAGTGTGTTGCGATCGACCGGTTTGGCAAGGTGCGCGACACAACCCGCCTCGAGGCTGGCGCGCACGGCCTCCTGCATGGCGTGCGCGGAAAGAGCCACAATTGGTGTCGCAATGGCGGCATGGGCGCGCTGCCAATCGCCAATGGCCCTGGCCGCCTGATAGCCGTCCATCTCGGGCATGTCGATATCCATAAAGATCAGATCGAAATCGTCTCCGTCGCGAACCGCGTCCACCGCCTGCCGCCCGTTGACGGCGAAGCGGACATCGACCGGGAGCTCACGAAGATACGCGGAAAGAAGCAGGCGGTTATCGTCGGTATCCTCGGCGATGAGAATCCGTGCCGTGCCCCTGCCCTTGGGCCACTCGGCAACCGGCGGCTCAACCGCGCGGCCCGGCGCGGCCGGCTCTCGATCCGCCGCCTGTAGCGGCAAGCTGAAATAGAACTTACTGCCGCGGCCGTACTCGCTGACCACGCCGATGTTGCCCCCCATTAGATCCAGAAGCTCCTTGCAAATGGTCAGTCCCAGGCCGGAGCCGCGGCCCGCGCCCGGGCTCTGATTCGGCAATTGCGTGAAAGCGGCGAAGATGCGCTCCTGATCCTCGGGCCGGATTCCCGGGCCCGTGTCGGAGACTTCGAAGTGCAGCCGCCCGTCGGCGATCTTTACGTCGAGTCCGACCTGTCCGGCGTCGGTAAACTTGAGTGCGTTGCTGAGCAGGTTCACCAGAGTCTGCTGCACGCGCGCGGGATCGCCAAGCTGCCGCTCGGGCACTTCCGGATCGACGGCAGCATAGATTCGCACGCCTTTTCGAGAGGCCGTCTCGCGGAAGATCGCCACCGCCTCGTCGGCGGCCTCCCGCACCCGGAACGGAACGCTCTCGACCTTCACCATGCCCACTTCGATTTTGGAGAAGTCCAGAAAATCGTTGATCAGGGATACCAACCTCCGGCAGTTCCGCTGGAACAGGTCGACATATTCCGACTGGTGCGTGTTCAAGGGCGTCTGGGACAGAAGGTCGGCCGCGCCGAGGATAGCGTTCAAAGGCGTGCGGATGTCGTGACTAATCTTGGCGAGGAACTCCAGCTTCATCTTGCTAGCGGCCAGTGCGGCGTCTTTGGCACGCACCAGTGTTGCTTCGACCTCTTTCTGGCGCGTGATGTCCCGCAAGAAGACGTAACAGCCCGAGTCGCGAGTGTCCGACGCCGGCAGCAGCGTCACACCCACGGCGAGCGAACCGCCTTCCGTGCGAACGATCCGCGCCTCGGTTTCGGCCCTGCCGCTGAGACGCATCCGTTCGAGCGCTCCCGCCACCTTCCACCGGTCGTCCGGATGCACGCTTTCGAGAATGGTGGCCGGCGCGGAATTGGCATGCTGGCCCGTCAATTCGCCGAAAGCCTTGTTGAACGAGACATAGCGGCCCGAGGCATCGGCCTGTGCAATTCCGTGGAGCGCGTTTTCGAGGGCCGCCGTGCGTTGCTTCAGCATCTCCGCCGCGATGGCGATTCCTTCGCTCAAGGCGCCGATCTCGTCCCGGCCTTCCGGCAGCAGAGCGAGCGGCTGGCCGGTCTTCAGCCGGACCACATTGCGATGCAGTTTTTCGATGCGCCGGGTGATGCCGGCCGCGAACAGTAGCGAGATTCCCGTGCCACCCACAACGCCCAGCAGACCGAAAATCAGCGTCGCGGCGCGTAACTGGGTTCTCAAGCGCACGGCTTCTTGCCGGCTTACTTCGCGAAGCCCTCGCTCGTCGCGTTCGATGGCATCCAGCACACCCGCCATCTCGCGACGCCGCGTTTCGTTCGTGTCGGTGCTGGTGCGCAGTTGCTCCTTCGACAGGCTGGCCGAACGAAACAGAGCCACGGCGCGGAGAATCTCATCCACACGGGCGCGGTGCAGGGCGCCGATCCGGAGGGCTTCCTGCATCTGCTTCGGGTTGAGGGCAACCAGATTTGTCAGGCGCCCCAGCGTGCGATCGAATCTGGCGATATCCCGGCTGGCCTCAGTTCGAAACGAATCGTCGCCGGTGATGAAGTACGCGCGGACATGGGCGCTGGTCTCTGTCTCGTACGATTCCAGCGCCTGGCTGGCTTCGATAATCTGCATCTCCCGGTCCGCCGCGCGGCTGGCCGACACGCCGCGACTTTCAATGACGAACGACGCGCAGGCAATCGCCACCGTCGCCGCCGCCGGAACCGCGACCACGATGAGCCCCTTCGCGCGGAGGCTTAGATCGGACCAGATGCTGAGCCAAGGCATATCTAACGATCTCCGAAGCTGATGAAAGTGTCAATGGCATGAAGGCACTGGAGAAGGCTGAAAACACTTCCCCGGAGTTTCAACGTCCGTGCAGCGATTCATCGGTGTTTTTGCACAGAACTGTACCGCCGGTCCCGGAAACTCATCAATGAGGTGTTGCCAACTCCAAACTCTCTTACCGGAAAATGACGCGACGCGGAAGGCAGAGGTCGCGGCTCCGGGTCAGCCAGGCAGACCGCCTGCTCACGATGCATCCACACAGCTTACGCCGTGAACTTTCTTTCGCCCTCCGGGCTTGCCGGGCGGTCAAGGCCAGAATCAACACTGGTATCGATTATGGTAATGTTGAGACGTGATCAAAACAGCGCACAAGATCACTGTTGAGGTGCCGCCAGAGCTTCTCGCCAAAGCACAACGGGCCAGCGGCAGCGGCATCACACAGACCGTTCGTACTGGCCTGCAACTGGTTGCGGCGTCGCAGGCCTACGCGCGGTTGCGGCAATTCCGGGGCAAGGTTCGCTTCTCGCGCACGTTCGTTGAGTTGAAAGCCGACCGATGATTGCTGTCGATACCAGCACCTGGATCGCATTCCTGCAAGGAGACCGTGGCGCGGATACGGAGCTGCTCGATAGGGCGCTTGCGGACCGGCAAGTACTCATGGTGTCCGTGGTGCTCACCGAAGTGTTGAGCGACCCGAAACTTCCGGCGGAGGTTTCACAATCCCTCGCAGAACTGCCACTCATTGAGATAAGTTCTGGCTATTGGCAACGGGCTGGCGAGTTACGAGCCAAGGTGCTGGCGAAGCGCGGCAAAGCCCGTCTCGGCGACGCCCTGATCGCCCAGAGTTGTCTCGATCACGGGATTCCTCTCCTTACGCGAGACCGCGACTTTCGGGCGTTCGCGGGCGCCGCTGGCCTCGCTCTGCTGGTCGGACCGTCTACGGAGTGAACTGAAAGCCACGGCCCGCTGTCACCGATTCCGCGGTCACCGGTCTTTATCGGTTTTTCGCCCGGGAACGCTCCGCCATCGGTGTTTTAGCCAACACGATTTCCCGGCGGATCACAAATAGCGATGCCGAAATACTCGGCTAGGCCGCGAAGCCGGGCATCTGCTATAGCGATGGATCGAACTCGGTAATCGGCAATCCCCTGTCGGGTGACTTCCAATGTTTCTATGAGGTCTGAAACCTGGTAAGCATAATCCCAAATCCTCTGCGCGACTCCATCACGCGCCACCCTTATAGCTGCTGGATGCGCGTGTTCATAATGCGTTAGTCCCAAAACACCGGTCGCAGACGGAACGCTCCCAGGCCCGGCCAGTCCCTACGGCACCAGCATAATTGGCGCTTGCCAAAATGCCGCTTTCTGGGCGGCTGGGTCCAGGACGGAGATCTGGCAGTTATAGCGGCCGGGAGGGAGCTTGGCGAGCGACAGGCTGAACTTCAGCGGGATGGTCTTGATGCGGCTTTGCAGTAGCTCGGAGACCTGCATGGGCGGCGTTTCGAAAACTTTTGCGCGGCCACGGTAAAAGGTAACGAAGGCGACCATGGGCTCGGGCGTGGCGGCCGATTCGTAGGCTTGCAGGTAGACGTACATCTCGCGGGCAGTGTTGAAGACTCTGGTGACACTGGGGATGAGCTTCTGGCCGTCGAGGACCAGCGGGTTCATCACCTGTAACTTGTCCTTGCCGGCCGTGTAGAGAGCGTCTTTCAGGTCCACACGCTGGCTGCTCAGAACCACCGAGCTGATGGGAATCCGCTTGTCTTCTTTGTTTAGATTCGGTATCACGAACTTGCTCATGTAAGTGCCGATGCGGCCGGTTTCGTCGTCGCGGGCGAGCACTTTGATCGAGTAAGTTCCGGGCAACAGTGTGTAGCCGCTATCGTACTCGATGGGACGTTTGACCAGTTCGGCGGCTGTTTCGCCGCTCAACTTGATGTCAACCTTGTCGCGAATGTTCTGGATGGTGGTTCCGTAGTCGTCCTTGATTTCGCCTATGAAATCGATGACGGTACGTTCAGCGCCACCGCGGCGCGCCAGGGCCAGCTCGCTGCCGGGAATCTTCATCACTACCGGCACGTAATACTCGGCGTGGTTGAGCTGAAAGTAATTGACCTCCAAAGCGATGGTCAGGTCGGTGATTGGATCGCCCAGCATCAGGGCCTCTTCGAGCTGGCGTTCTTTATCCGACGCAGTGAATTTACCGAATTCCTTGCCGCCGAAGTAACCATGGCGATAGTCGAGTTTGGCGGATGTAATCTCTTTGAGCGAGATACTGACGCGGCGGAACTTGCCATCCAACGCGGAGTTCGTCGTGTAATAGCCGATGATGTAGTAGCTGGAAAGGGCTTCCTGCGCCTCGGTGATGCCGCGGCCAAGGTCGTTGACGTCGAGCAAAGCTTTGCCGCCGGTATCGGAAGCCAGCGTGTACATCGTGTCCTGGGAGCTTTGCAAAGCTTGAATGTTGGCCATGGCCGCCGCGCCGGTATACATGGACTGGCCGCCTGCGGAGCCGTGCGTAGCATCGCCCATCGGCGGCAGCGCCACCAGGCCGCGCGCATCGATGGTGAACAGCGCGACATTGGCGCGTATGGCGGCGTTGGTGGTGGCGCGCAATTGGGCCTGGTTATCGACGCCGTTCAGGCGGACGCCGCTAGCGAAGTAAATGAGCGCCTTCTTCTCATTTAGGTTGCCGAGCATTTTCGCGGCGGTCTGAATGGCGGAAAGCTGGCGGTCGGTGTTGAAAATATTGAATTCGCTATCGTCCTGACCGAAGGCGGAGGAGGTATCGGAAGCCATGTCGTCTTCGTCGGACTCCTGGAATCCTTCGCCTTCGCCGGCGATCAGCTTCTGAATGGTTTGCCGCAGCAGGGCGCGGTCGCCGGTGAAGTCCTGCAGTACTTTCACCGACCCGCCCTCGAATTCCAGGATGGCGACGAGGTCGGCGGCGGTAAGTTGCGCGCGCAGGAACTTATCGGCGGCCTGGAGTGCGCGCAACTGATCCGGCACAGGCATGGCGGACATATCGAAATAAAGCGCCAGAAGACGGCGGTCGCGATAGCGTATGTCGCCAGGAGCTTCGGGGGCAATCGGCGTGCTGGTGACGGCGGGCGCGGCTTTCGATTCTGTCAGTGACAGCACGGTGGAGGTCGCGGGCGCGGGTTTGTTATCGAGCTGCTGAAACTCGCAGAAGCTGATGGTCTGCGGCTGGGTGTTTTCGGTGACCACGAAATCCTTGGCCGTGAGTCCTTCGATCGGCTTGCCATTCTTATCTTTGACCGATACGGTTTCCACCACAAGCTGGGTGGTAGCTTGAAACTTCGCCGTTGGCTCGGGCGGCTGCTGGGCGCACGTGCCCACCGTGGCCAGGAGGGTGAGCGCGGCGATAAAGGTAGGACAGGCCATCGGTTTTTGTGGCCTGTCTCCTTGAGTGGTGATCGTGTTCCGGCAACGGTGAAAATAGAGGAAGTTGCAGTTCCCGCGTAGGGCCAGTGCTATTTTCTGGAATGGTGGCAAGAACAGCCGAGACGACTCTCGGCTCAGCAGGCTGGACAGCCTGCGCCACGACTTAAATGAACAGCATCGCGTGTTGAACGTATTTTCGAGAGTTCCGCTGCCGGCCGATGAAAGGCGACGAGAATCGATTGCCTGTCCTACCGGTCTGGTGCTTTTGAGGCGCGAATTCTGGTTGGTCGTCATCTTAGAACCTCAATCGCAGGGTGACCTGCATGGCGCGCATAGCGTTGGCAGACAGGGGCAAACCAAACTGGGGGCTGGACACGGCAGTAGCCCAGGTCGGATAAGTCACATGGTTGAGCACATTCGTCGCGTCGAAGCGCAGGTCTGCATTCCAGCGGTCGGTGACGCGGAAAGTGCGCGCCATGGATGCGTTCAGACTGAACTGCGCCGGCGCCGTGATGGAATTGCGGCCGGCATTGGCCCACTCGCCCTCAGGTGGCGCGGTGTAAGCGGCGGGATTGAGGTTGCGTCCGC